>JBAUIP010000281.1:0-13174 GCA_049683055.1 Pricia sp. | reverse complement strand
AGTCCCTACTTGCATTCTTAAAAAAACCATCCGTGAACTTTAAGAACACAAACTTGGATGGTTTTTCGATTTGGAACGAATGGCATTTTAAAGGCGGAAGCAAAAACATACTTCCCTTGCCATAAGGATAAAAGTTGTAGTTGATGCACTGAGTGCCCTCCCCTTCCTTAATCAAGACCAACTCAAAAAAATTGTTTTTCACAGGGCGTTGCTTCCATTCGGATAATTCCAGTTCTTGTATTTCAAAAGGTTTGTAGGCTTCCAATACTTCCATTTCTGTATATTTTGAGGTCAAAACTATGCGAAATCGATGCAAATAAAAGACTAAAGTGCCTAAAAACCTTTAAAAATACATAAACACCCACTTCATGTACCATGATTGAGGCGAAGGATCATCCTATATTTGTATTGAAACAAATCTTAAGAATTTAAAAAACAGTAGCATGAAAGCAATACAGATCAAGGAATATGGAGAAAACGCAACATTTCAAGTTGCCGAAGTAGATAAACCGGAAGTCAAGAGCGGTCACGTTCTTATCAAGATTGCCGCTTCAAGTGTAAACACGGTCGATACAAAGATTCGCAAAATGGGGAACGACCTGCCTTTTGCGCCGGAAACACCGGCAATCCTGGGGATGGATTTCGCAGGTACCATAGAGGAAGTAGGTGAGGGAGTAACAGATTATTCCGTAAGTGACGAAGTATATGGATGCGCAGGCGGACTTGGGGATTTACAGGGAACGCTCGCAGAATATCTGGTTGCGGACGTACAACTTATTGCCCATAAACCCAAGAACCTAACGATGCGAGAAGCTGCCGCCATCCCCTTGGCGGGCATTACCGCTTATGAAGGCCTGACCCGTGCCGGAGTGACCCAAGGTCAAAAACTGTTGGTTCAGGGCGGCGCAGGTGGCGTGGGCCATCTTGCGATACAGCTTGCCAAACATCTTGGCGCGACCGTATTCGCCACGGAAAGAGGAGCCAAAAGCTTACAGCTTATGGAGCAGCTTGGCGGTACCGCTATCGATTTTACTTCTGAAGAAATAGCCGATTATGTAGAAAAATATACTGACGGGGCGGGATTCGATGTGGTATTCGATACGATAGGTGGAGATAACCTGACCAACTCCTTTGAAGCCGCAGCACTCAACGCCCAAATTGCAACCACTGTTGCCATGACTGAATTAGACCTAGCACCGACACATATGAAAGGCCTGTCGCTACACGTGGTATTTATGCTCATTCCTATGATCCACAATCATCACCGTAGCGAACATGCAAAAATATTGAAGGAAATCGCCAAAATTGTGGAAGCAGGTGAAATGAAACCCGTCGTTGATGAAAAGCACTTTTCTCTTGAAGAAGTTGGGGAGGCACACGCACATCTGGAAAGTGGAAATGCCATAGGTAAAGTGGTCGTTGAAAATTAAACGAAGCGATATGCGGGAAACCTTGGAGCAACTCTCCGAAAAGATATTGCCACAGTTTAGTACAAAAGAAAAGCAAAAAGTAACGACATGAAAAAAACAATATTGATTACAGGAAGCACGGACGGCATTGGAAAAGGTGCCGCCCTAAAACTGGCAAAAGATGGCCATAGGGTATATATGCACGGCCGAAATGCAGACAAATTGGCCAATGTAGTTCAAGCGGTTCAAGAAGAATCCCAAAACGAAGAGGTACATGGCTTTATAGCCGATTTTTCCGATTTGTCGGCTGTGCGGAAAATGGCAGGACAAGTCCAGGAAAACGTCGGGGAACTGGATGTGCTCATCAACAACGCAGGGGTGTACAAAAGTGCAACCCAGCAAAACAAAGATGGACTCGATATGCGAATCGTAGTCAATTATCTGGCGTCCTATGTATTGACCAACGAGCTAATCCCCTTGCTTCAAAAGAGCGTAGAACCCCGGTTAATTAATTTGAGCTCCGGTGCACAATCTCCTGTTTCCCTGGAGGCATTACAAGGGAAAGAAAGGCAATCTGAAAGTCAGACCTATGCCCAGAGCAAATTGGCCTTGACCATGTGGAGTTTTCATTTGGCCAAAAAGCATCCCGGGATAGCTGTGATAGCCGTTAATCCGGGATCACTATTAAATACCAAAATGGTGGAGGAAGCCTTTGGCAACCACTGGTCACCGGCCGATAAAGGGGCCAATATCCTATATGACCTGGCGGCGTCAGAGGAATACCAAGATATCTCGGGAAAGTACTTTGATAATGATAAGGGAGCTTTTGGGAAAGCACATCAAGATGCGTATGAAGGGGACAAAATAGACCGACTCGTTGAAGTTACGGACGAAATTGTATCAAACATAAAACTATGAAAATAGCAGTAACATCAGCAAGCGGACAATTGGGATCCGCAATCGTAAAACAACTGATACAGGAAATCGGAAACAACAATGTCATTGGCATCGCTCGCACACCAGAAAAGGCAGAACATCTGGGGATTGAAATCCACAAAGGCGACTACAATAATCGCAAGGATTTTGACAAAGCCCTGCAAAATGCCGATGCCGTTCTTTTGGTTTCTGGCATGGATAAACCCGAAAAAAGAATCCAGCAACACAGAAATGTAATCGAGGCCGCAAAAGCAAATGGTGTACAGAAAATTGTGTACACGAGTATCACAGGCGATGAACATAAAACTGCCTTTAGTCCCGTGGTAAAAAGTAACCGGCAAACGGAAGATGATGTTCACGAATCCGGTCTACAATGGACCATAGGTAGAAATGGCATCTACATCGAACCCGACCTGGAATATATCGACACTTATGTAAAAGAAGGCGAGATCAGAAACTGCGCGGGCAATGGAAAATGTGCCTACACCAGTAGGCCTGAGCTGGCCCATGCCTATGCGCAAATGCTTCTCGATGACAAGCACAACGGGCAGGTGTACAACCTTGGGGGCAAACCGATTACCCAAGCAGAACTGGCCGACACCATCAATCAAGTGTATGATACCGACCTTTCCTACAATCCCGTTTCAGTGGAAGCCTATGCACAAGAAAGAAAAGAGGCCTTAGGGGAATTTATGGGTACTATAATCGCAGGGATTTACGAAGGAATCAAGATAGGCGCCAACGATGTGCATTCAGATTTTGAAAATGCGGCTCGTAGACCCCATAAATCGGTTTTGCAGATGGTCGAAAACTTCAAGAAAGACCAAAAATAAATTTGCAGCGCGAACTGTTGGAGCCTAACGGTCATTGTAGTGAACTGGCATAGTATAAAGGTTCGGACGGATTGTCCTGCGAATGGACTCCCTTTAGGTAATTAATTATGCCTAGTTTTATGCAGCTTGGATCACATCCGAAACAATCTGCATAAATGAACGAACTACTAACTTTTTCGCTAACTGTGTTTACTGGTTTTTTCGCCATTATGAACCCTATAGCCAATATTCCTATTTTTTCATCCATGACGGCAGGTGCGAACGACACCTTGAAAAAGGACATCGCCAGAAGATCCACGCTCGTTGCCTTTGTTATCGTACTGCTTTTTACGATGCTCGGCAAACTTATTTTCGAACTGTTCGGAATTACCATCCCGGCCTTTAAAATTACCGGTGGCATCCTAATTTTTTATGTGGGATTTGACATGCTGCAATCCAAAAAATCGGGCATAAAACACATCAAGGAACCGGACGTCGACGAAAACATCGCCATATCTCCCCTGGCCATCCCGATTTTGGCAGGCCCGGGCACCATCGTAACCGCGATGAACTTTGTCTCAGACGGAAGCTATTCCCATATCGCCATTGTTGTTTCAGTTTTTGCCGTGATGTGTTTACTGACTTATCTCGCCTTCGTTTTAAGCGACCTGATCGTAAGAAAATTGGGAAACAACGTCATCACGGTCATCGGTAAGATCATGGGTCTGATCATTGCGATTATCGGTACGAACATGATTATCGAGGGGGTTACTGTAGCGTTTAAATTATAGAACAGACCAAAGCCCATATTCATCTATCACAACTGCGATATGGATAAAAAAATAAGTCTGAAGGATGCCATTTCGATAGGGATCGGAGGCATGGTGGGCGGTGGAATATTTGCGGTTTTGGGGCTTGCCGTTTCACTGGCCAAAGGGGGTACGCCCCTTGCTTTTCTGTTCGCTGGAATTATAGCCTTGTTGACGGCCTATTCTTATGCCAAGCTGTCCAAAAAGTATCCGGAGAACGGCGGTACCGTTAAGTTCGTACACCAACAGTACGGCAATGGCATTTTTGCAGGGGGTATCAATAACTTGCTTTGGATAAGTTATATCGTAATGTTGGCGCTTTACGCATCCGCATTCGGCTCGTACGGCGCGGAATTGATTTCTTTGACCGGGACAAAGAATATCGACACCCGTATTTTCCAGTCTTTGATCATAGTGATCGCCCTGTCGATTAATTACCTGAGCGTGAAACTCGTAGGTGAAATAGAGTCCATAGCAGTGGTGGTCAAACTACTGATACTAATTGCATTTATCGGTATTGCCTTCTACGGCCTTTCCGTTCATCCGGAAAATCTTGACCAGTTATCCCCCGAGAACTGGGAAAGTCCATTTTTATTGCTTTCAGGGGGAATGGTGATTTTTGTTGCCTATGAAGGATTTGAACTGATCGCAAATTCGATTTCCGATTTGAGAAACAAGAAAAAGAATACCGAAAAGGCATATTTTGGTGCCGTAGGATTTGTCGTCATCCTATATATTTTGATTGCCATTGTTACCGTCGGATCATTGCCATTCAAGGAAATCGCAAATGCCGAAGACTACGTCTTGGCCAAAGCGGCTCAACCCATGTTGGGTCAAACAGGATTTACCATTATTATCATAACCGCATTGATTTCCACTTTCTCGGCGATCAACGCAACCGTTTTGGGAAGCGGAAGGGTGAATTATGACATTGCAAAGGACGACGAGTTGCCGCACTACTTTTGTCATCAGTTCTGGGGAAAACCCGTGGGATTGTTGATAACTGCAGTTTTAGCGATTATGCTGGTGAATCTGTTCAATTTACAAAGTATCTCGACCGCCGGAAGTGCCGGATTTCTTTTGATCTTTACCATCATCAATTTTATAGGATTTAAAAAACACCGGGAACTTGAGTCAAAAAAATGGATTCATTTAGCAGCCAGTATCCTTTGTGGTTTGGCATTCTTTACTTTGATCGTCCAACAGTTTTCCCAAAACAAAACCGGAGTTTTGACGGCATTGGGAATTATACTTTTTTGTTTCTTGCTGGAATGGATATATAAATCCTTTACAAATAATCACGATCAACTATGACGGGAAGTGTACTTTTTGAAGCCATCGTTTTCCTTGCCGGAGCCTTGATCTGCGTACCCCTTGCCAAGCGGTTTGGATTGAGCTCCGTACTCGGATATTTATTGGCCGGAATACTGATCGGCCCATACGTTCTAGGTTTTGTGGGAGAAGAAGGGGAAGACATTCTCCACTTTGCCGAGTTCGGGGTGGTAGTGATGCTTTTTTTGATCGGCCTCGAAATCGAACCCATGAATTTTTGGAATATGCGGAAAACCATCCTAGGGATGGGCGGCGCACAGGTCGCTGGTACAATGCTACTTTCCTATCTATTGTTCTACGCCATAGGCTACGATTGGAAAGTATCGCTGACCATCTCGATGGCCGTTGCCCTATCATCCACGGCTATAACGCTGCAAACCATCAAAGAAAAAGGGCTGTTCGATACCACTTATGGGGCATCTTCCTTTTCCATACTCCTCTTTCAGGATATCATCGTGATCTTTATGTTGGGTGCACTTCCCCTGTTATCAAACAGTGGGGAAGCTTCTACGAGCGAAGAGCATGGCAGTGCCGCTAACCTACTCGAAAATTTACCGCTGGGACTACAGACCTTGGCCATCATTTTATCCGTCGTAGCCATAATCGCCGCAGGCCAATATCTGATCGTGCCCATGCTTAGACAAGTAGCCAAAACCAGGGTAAGGGAACTATTGACCGCCGCCGCCCTATTGATCGTGTTCGGAATTTCCTTTTTAATGGAGTTGGTTGGTTTGAGTCCCGCGCTCGGGGCTTTTCTGGGAGGCGTCGTTTTGGCCAACAGTGAATTTAAACATGAGTTGGAGAGTACACTTGAACCGTTTAAGGACCTATTGTTGGGATTATTCTTTATGGCGGTGGGCGCCTCCATAAATTTTTTGGTGATTCGAGAAAATCCAATGACCGTTGGCGGCCTCTTGCTCGCCGTCATCCTTTTAAAGGCGATGGTTCTATTCCTGGTCGGCGCAGTCTTTAAATTAAAGCTGGATCAGCGCCTTCTTCTTACCGTCGGTCTGGCCCAGATCGGTGAATTTGCCTTCGTACTGCTTTCCTTCGCCTTCCAATTGAATATCCTAAATCAGCAACAGATGGATATGATGTTGGTAATAACCGCACTGACTATGACACTTACCCCTATTCTTGGCATCCTAAATGAACGCCTATTTCTGCCGAACATAGGAACCAAGGAATCCGAAAAACGGGCATTCGATCATATTGCCAAGAGCCATAAAGTCATGTTAGTGGGATTTGGACATTTTGGGAGTACGGTAGGCAGATTCCTAAGGGCGCATGGCATCGAAGCGACCATATTGGATTACGATTCCAACAGGGTAGACCTTTTAAGAAAGATGGGGTTTGAGGTGTACTACGGGGATGCCACCAGAATGGATCTGTTGGAATCGGCCGGCATTGCCGAAGCGGATATTCTGATAAGCGCCTTGGACAAACCGGAAACGACCTTCGACTTGGTGAAATCGGTCAAAAAGAAATATCCCAACTTGCAATTGATGGTCCGGGCCAAAAACCGTTACGATGCCTACGAACTCATCAACATGGGAGTCGAGAACATATACAGGGAGTCCTTGGACACCTCGGTCAAACTGGCTAGCGACGTATTGAGCCGAATGGGCTTCAATGAGGCTGCACTTGAGAAGCAAGCCCATAAATTTGTCAAGTTCGATGAGGAAAGCCTTAGAAGATTGGCCCATCAACCAAAGGTCGACGAGAAATATATTTTCAGGGCACGGGAAGAAATAGCACAGCAGGAAAAACTCTTGGAGGAAGATTTACAAAGAGGAATTATGGATGATGACGACTTATAGGATATTGAGAAACTCGAAATTACCATTGGTAAAAACGAGGATATAAAAAACTAGTCCCGTAAGACGGAAATCAGATTTTGACCGAAAATCTCTGTTCCGTTCTTTCATAAAATTCATACAAAATCACCGCCAAGATGCCATGTAGGAATTGCGATGGCAGCGCGCCCCAATTTTCCTGAAAACAGGTGCCGACCGTCAGCAAAATCATAAAAAAGCCGACAAACAAAGCGATTTTGGAGGTCCGAAAACCGATTATCAGCAATAATCCTGCAACAAACTCCGCAATCGGAATGAAGTACCCAAAGGGCAACGCCAGCATTTCGGGCAGTAAGGTGGATGCAAATTCTTCGGTCACCCCTTCGGCGAAAGCGGACAACTTTGGAAGGCGAACCAGTCCGTGAAAAAACAAACTGGCACCGAGCAACAGTCGAATAATTAGATAGGATAATGGTTTCATATACTTCTATTTTTTATGTTGAATAATTCAATCTAACGAAATTCGGAACGGATCTTTTCCGCACCAAAATTTTTGCGTCATAACGTAATCTTAAACCCACCGTTAATGACAAACCCATCCACAGGTGCATAGATGTCGAGAAACTGGGGGTCACTGATATTGCCCGTAAAGATAGTATCGAAACGGGTCTGTCGGGTATCCAGAAAGTTTTCGAAGTTCAGAAAGACCGAAAACTTCTCGCCCAGCTTCTTTTCGCTCATCAGCCCCAATATCCAATAGGACTGGCCGGTTTCTCCCGTGCTTAGTTGTTGGGGACTGTAATAGTAGCCCTCAAGCCCGACCCATAGGTTATCCTCCTTTTCGTACATCAGCACATTGTTCAAACGGTGCTTGGCTACCAACGGGAAATCCGTTACCGTTCCGTTTTCATGTTGCTTGACATTGGCGTGGGTGTAGCCGGTAAACAGCTTGAAATCCCCGTACTTGATCTTGAGGTTGACTTCTGCGCCTCGAGTATCGACATATCCCCCGGGTTGTTGGAAGCTGAACAGACCATTTTCATCCGGCACCAATATCATGGGGTCGTTGATTTTGGTATAAAAAAGGAGGGTGTTGATGGACATGGTCATCCCAACCATTGGCGCCCACTTGTAGTTCATGTCAAAATTGCCCCCCAAAGAACGTTCGAGATCCGCTTCCCCCGTGTCGATGGGCAGTATATTCCTGAACTGCAGGCGTTCGGCATCCTCGGTGAATACGGTCGGGGTCTTGTAGCCCTTGCCGCCGCCCAAACGGAAGGTCAATGCCTGGCTGGGCTCGTAGAGTATGGACAGTCTGGGCAGTGCGATGGCCCCATAATCGGAATGGAAGTCCGCCCGGAACCCCGTCTCCAATGCAAAGATATCGCTTACGGGCCACACGTTTTGGGCGAACAGTCCGAGTATGTTATAGGATTGGTCCAGGGCCTCGCTGTCGTTTTCCCGGGTGTCATTGAAATACTCGGTCCAAAGGTTGGCCCCGAAGACCCATTCCACATTTTCAAGGGAAACGGAGGAAAAATTCAGCTCGGAAAAAGAGGAACGTTGGTACCCTGAAAAGGTGAAATCGGGAATCTGGATGGTACGGTCGTAAGAGCTGAAACTGTTCTTGAATTCCAGCCGGCGCCTGTCATTGAACGCGTGTTTTAATCCCAGTTGGGTAGAGACGCGTTCGGTCTCATTGTCCTCCAAATAGGGATTGTCCACGGCCCTGCCCTCGATAAGGTCAATATTCCCCCCGAGACGGTCCTCCCAAATGGCATTGAGACCCAATAGGATTTCAGTATCCTCACCGGGGTACAGGTACAGTTTGGGATTTAAGGTAAAACGGTCGAACTCCGGGATGGCCGTCAACCCGATATCCGCAGGGTCATAGGGCGATCCCAGATTGTAGGATGCGAAAACGGTCGTCCCCACCTTATCGAACTTCTGGGAATAAAAACCGCTGAGGTCCAAACCAAGGGCGGAGGTTCCGTTGGCCATAAAGCTGAGCTCGCTTTCCTCATCCGGGGTCTTGGAAATCAGGTTGACCAATCCGGCAATGGCGCCACCTCCGTATAAGGTCGAACTGGAACCTTTGATGACCTCCACCTGTTTGAGGTCCAAGGGTGCGACCTGCATCAGGCTAAGGCCGCTGGCAAATCCGGAATATAGGGGGAAACCGTCGCGTAGCAATTGGGTGTATTTACCATCCAGTCCCTGAATGCGTATACTGGAATTGTAGCTTGTGGCCGATGTCTGTTGGGTGCGGATACCGGTACTCTCATTGAGCAGCATACGGATATCCCCTGGTTTCATGTTCCCTTTTTCCGACAGTTCCTCCCCGGCGATAACCTCGACCCTAGTAGGGATATCCTCGATGGTTCGAGTACTCCGCGTGGAGACCAAGGTGATTTCTTCCATCTCCTCGGTCTGGGGAACGAGGTAAAAAATGTTGTCCCGTTCTTCTCCGGTAAGCGGAAAATCCAGGGAGCGCTCTAGTGTTGCATATCCTATATAGCTTAATCTTAGGGTATATTTACCATCGGGGATATTCTCGATACGTATCCTACCGTTTTCATCGGATATGGCCCCTTTGTTAAGTGTGGGCAAAACGGCCGTGACGCCGATCATAGGTTCGCGGCTAAGGGAATCCTTTACCGTTAGTTCAAGTGTATTCTGTGCAAAAGCAGATACCAGTCCGAATAGGGACAGTACCATAAACAATGTCAATTTCATTTAGATGTGGCGATGGTAAATAATGATTGCAAGGAATTTTAAGCCCCAAATATATTAAACATGGAAACGGATGTTGGCAATTAAATTTTTAATCGTAATATTGCAATAGATTAATAAAAAGGATATGGGACTCACCAAATCGGAAATATTCACGGAAGAGCAAAATACGATTGCGAATTTCGGCAAAGTTTTCGGACATCCGGCACGGGTGGCCATCCTTCAGCACTTGTTCAGGATTGAATTCTGTATTTGTGGCGACCTGGTCGATGAAATAGGATTGGCGCAACCCACGATTTCCCAACATCTGAAGGAACTCAAATATTTGGGATTGATTAAGGGAAACGTGGAGGGCACGAGTGTTTGTTACTGTATCGACACCGCGAAGTGGACGGAAATGAAGGAATTGATGGCCCAGTTCCTTAATCAGGATATTTCCGCCAAAGCGGATTGCTGCTAAGGGATATTGCTGTTAAAAAATTTGTTTTCCTAAATCGTTTTATTGCGATAAAACAATATATTAATCTTAATTTATTTCCTATGAAACTATCCGAAATCAAATCGAAACTCGATCAATCGAAGTCCATTGCCTTTCAGTTGCCCGATGGCTCCCTCGTACCGAAACATTTTCATGTGACGGAAGTCGGTAAAGTGACCAAAAACTTTATCGATTGTGGCGGATCCGTCCGTAAAGAAGAGGTGGTCAATTTTCAGTTATGGGAGGCGAACGACTATGACCATCGCTTGCATCCTGAAAAATTGGTCCAAATTATCGAATTGTCCCAACAAGTCCTAGGAATAGAAGACGACCTGTCCATTGAAGTGGAATATCAGGGGGACACCATCGGAAAATACGGACTCGATTTTGAGGGTGAAAATTTTCTGCTCACCACAAAAATGACCGATTGCCTGGCCAAGGAGAACTGTGGCATCCCACAGGAAAAACCTAAAGTCGCGCTCTCCGAACTTGATAACGAACCCTGTTGTGCACCGGATGGCAACTGTTGTTAAAAACTCGTGACATCCTAACAAATGGCACTAAACCTCGAAGCGGAACCCTGAATCCATTTTCCCAGGGGTAGAACCTCGGAGAATTAAGCCACGTTGGATTAAATAGTAAAAGCCATAAAATGATACACTCCCCTCCTTCCCTATTTCAAAAAATAGAAAGCTTAATCCAAAATCTGGACTTGGAATCCATTCCAGAGGAACGTAAAGTAGCCCTACAATCTTTAATCGATTTCATACGTTCAAAGAATTTGGAAAATAAGCACATACGGATCAATTTCATCTGTACCCACAACTCCCGAAGAAGCCACCTGTCCCAAATCTGGGCACAGACCATGTCCCATTATTTCAAGCTCGATAAGGTATCCTGTTATTCGGGGGCTACGGAGGCCACCTCCCTGTTCCCTATGGTCACCGAAACCTTGACAAAACAGGGATTCGATGTTCAAAAGCTTTCACAGGACAGCAACCCGGTATATGCTATCAAATATGCCGAAAACGAGCCTCCCGTCATCGGGTTTTCAAAAAAAATGGATGATAAGTTCAATCCGCAATCGGGCTTCGCGGCCGTCATGACCTGTGATTCCGCCAACGAGGCCTGCCCTTTTGTACCGGGTGCGGAGCAAAGGATTCCAATTACCTTCGAGGACCCCAAAGCCTTCGACGACACCCCACAGCAGGCTGAAAAGTACGCTGAAAGAAGTTTTCAAATTGCAACAGAATTGAAATACGTTTTCTCGAACATTTGAAACCCCCAATCAGCCTAAAAGACTATCGGTATGAAAAAATTAAACTTTCTTGATAGAAACCTTACCCTATGGATATTCTTGGCGATGGCCATTGGCGTGGGGCTTGGGTATCTCTTCCCATCCGTTCCGAATATCATTAATTCCTTCAGTTCAGGTTCCACCAACATTCCGATAGCGATCGGGCTGATCGTCATGATGTATCCCCCTTTGGCCAAGGTCAACTACACCTTGCTGCCCAAAGTGTTTAAAAATGTAAAAATCCTTTCCATTTCCCTGATTCTCAATTGGGTAATCGGGCCCATCCTCATGTTCCTGCTTGCCATTACATTTCTTCAGGACTATCCGGAGTACATGGTCGGTTTGATTCTGATAGGCCTGGCCAGGTGCATCGCCATGGTATTGGTATGGAACGACCTGGCAGAAGGAAGTTCGGAATATGGAGCGGGCCTAGTGGCGTTGAACAGTATATTTCAGGTATTCGCTTATAGTTTCTATGCCTACATTTTTATCAGCGTGCCCCCCCCCTACTTCGGATTTGAAGGGGCCATCGTCGATATTTCGATCGGAATAATAGCCGAAAGCGTGGCCATTTACCTGGGCATTCCCTTTTTAATGGGAATTTTAAGCAGGTGGATTCTGGTCAAGCGAAAAGGGGAAGCATGGTACACCGAAAAATTTATTCCGGCGATCTCTCCGTTGACCTTGATCGCCTTGTTGTTCACTATCGTGGTCATGTTCTCGTTAAAAGGCGAGTTAATCGTTGAAATCCCCATGGATGTCTTGATCATTGCCGTTCCCCTATTGATTTATTTTACAATCATGTTTATCATCGGGTTCTTTTTTACCAAGGCTATGGGCGCCGAATACGATAAAACGGCAGCAGTAGCGTTTACGGCGGCCGGTAATAACTTTGAACTGGCCATAGCGGTAGCCATTGCTGTCTTCGGCCTCAATTCAGGTCAGGCCTTCGCGGGAGTAATTGGCCCCCTGGTAGAAGTTCCGGCATTGATACTACTGGTCAAGGTCTCCTTTTGGTTGCGAAAGAAATATTATAAAAAACGGACGCATGAGGAAAATCAAAGGATTTCTGTTTGAAAATTGTAGAACCGGGACTTCAAATCGCTATCCGGAAGCCATCCGATGGTCACCCATATGGATAACATCAACTTTTTTTACCTCGGTTCATCCACATTGAACCCAAAACAGGATAATATCACATAGAAATAGGAAAAAACTGACCATCTCTTCGATTCAAAACCGCCGTTACTTTGTACTTGAAAATCGGCAATCCCCAATAAATTGAAAAAGCGGATTACCATAGGGAAATTGATAACCCTTAAAATTTCACGTATGAATACAATATTAAGTACATCGAACAAAAAAGCCCTGATCGCCCTTGCGGTCGGAGGTTTCGGAATAGGAATGACGGAATTCGTAATCATGGGCATCTTGCCCGATGTGGCGAATTCGCTTCAAATAAGCATCCCCCAAGCAGGCCACTTTATAGCGGCATACGCTCTGGGAGTGGTGGTCGGCGCGCCATTGCTGACCGGTATCGCCGGAAAATGGCCGGCCCATAAAGTACTATTG
>JBAUIP010000280.1:0-10166 GCA_049683055.1 Pricia sp. | reverse complement strand
GATGTCTTCTGTAAAAGGTGTTTCTGCCAATCGTTTCCGGAATTTCCGGGCGTGGAGTTCCGCGATATCGAAATGCAGTTGTTCATGGCTCAGCACCAATGAATCGCAAACTTCGGGCCGGTACCAGGATTTCTGGGGATAAAACTCACACCCGACTATGATATCGAGGACGCGCCGCTGGCCCTCTTCTTTCACGGAAAGGGAATAGCTGATACTCGTGGCTGTGGTTGCCGCGGCCCATTGGGTCTTGAGATAACTGCCCCTAAAATCGGACCATTCGAGTTTTCTGTCGGCGCTCCATGAGATAGTTTCTTCCTCGATTTGAGCGAAGACGTTCCCTACGCAAACCCAAAGGAATAGGGTTATAATTCGGGACACGGCGCTAATTAAGTTCATGTTTGAATTTCTCCGGACTCTACTGCAAAAAGCCTGCCAGCCCACTACTCCACGACTTCGGCATTCTGAATATAAATATTCTGCAACGGCCAATCTCCCTGCTCCCCGGTGGGGGCATTGTTGATTTTGTCCACCACATCCATCCCTTCGATGACCCTTCCGAAGGGGGTGTAGTCACCATCAAGATGATAGGATCCCGGGTCGGTGACCACGATGAAAAACTCGTAGGGCGAGGCGAGCATATGGGGATTGTCCTCTTTTTCACTGCTGGGCATCGACAGGGTCCCTCGATGGTGCCGATGGCCCTTACGGGTATCGGGCGGAAGCAGGTAACGGCCGATCTCACTACGTTTTCTGCCCGTTTCTCGATCATCGGAATTGCCGCCTTGAATAATAAAATCCTTCACGATGCGATGAAACTGAGTGTCGTTGAAATATCCCTTTCGGGTCAGATAGATAAAGTTGGCCTTATGGTAGGGCACATTGTCGAAAAGCTGTACGGTAAAACTTCCCAAACGGGTTGTAATCTTTACCTTGTCGACCTCAAGATCTTTTTGGTAATCGAAGAAGAAATCGACGGCATTGTCTTCGGTCAACACGAAATCATCCTCCTTTTTTTGATTTGTGGAATCCTTTCTTACGGCATCCTTCTTTATGGAGTCGGTCTGTGTCGAGTCCATTTCCGCAGATTCGCTCCCGGATGTTTTTCCCTCCCCAGCGGTGGTCTTTTCTTTGGGACCGTCCCCACAGGAAGCCATTAAAAATAGTAGTAATATTGCAAGCGAAAAAGATTGTTTCATTGCCATGGATTTCGATGAGTTTGCCAAAAGGATACCAAAAATAAAAAATCTACCGTTACCCGGAGAGGAAGCCCACGTGAAAATGGCGCCGAAATTTCGTTTGGAAGAAATGCGGAAGGCCAGAACCCGTCAGAAGCATCCTAAAAAAGCAGGGGTCATGGCCTTGTTCTATCCCAACCGCTCAAATACTACCCATTTGCTGCTGATCTTACGCAAGAGCCATCCGAAGGACGTACACTCGAACCAAATCGGATTCCCGGGAGGAAAAATGGAAATAGGGGATACCGATATCGGGGCGACCGCTTTGCGGGAAACCCACGAGGAAGTGGGAGTGCCTCCTGAAAAAATCGAAATTGTTAGGGGCTTCAGCGAAATCTATATCCCACCGAGCAATTTTGAAGTCCAACCCTTTATGGGCCTGTATCCCGGAGGTGGACCTTTTACGGCACAGGCATCCGAGGTGGCCGCCTTGATCGAAGTCCCTTTGGACGGCCTGATGGACGATGCCCATCTTTTTACCCAGAACCTATCCACTTCCTATGCCCAAAACGTTTCCGTACCCGCCTTTAAATTAAATGATTATACCGTTTGGGGCGCGACCGCTATGATGCTTAGCGAGATGCGGACCTTGCTGCGGGAAGTATTGTGATGAACTCATTCAGACTTATTCTTTTACCTACAAATTTCACATTTTGCACCCTAATTTTGTCTTTTTCTCCCACCGTAGCTACGGCTATGCTACTCAAAAAAGTCTTCATTAGGGCACAAAAGCCGAAATTCTCGGTTCCAAACAAAAAGTCTAAATGAGTTCAATAGCTTATTTCGTATTTTAGCACCCTATGGGCCTATTTAAAAGAAATCCTTTCGGGCATATCCTATTTATAAAGAAGTGGTTGATTCGAATCATGGGGCTGATGACCCATTCGCGTTATAAGCAGTTCAATAATCTGGAGGTCGACGGATCGGAGATTATCCGCTCTTTGCCGGAACGTAAGGTGTTGTTCGTAAGCAACCACCAGACCTATTTTGCCGATGTGGTGGCCATGTTCCATGTGTTCAATGCCAGTCTGAGCGGCCGGGTCGACAATATCAAGAATATCGGCTATATCTGGAACCCCAAGCTGAACGTTTACTACATCGCGGCGGCGGAGACCATGAAGAAAAGCCTGCTCACTAAAATATTCGCCTATGCGGGATCCATCAGTGTCGAGCGCACTTGGCGAGCGGAAGGAAAGGAGGTGAACCGTCAGGTAAAGATGAGTGATATTTCGAGTATCGGGAAAGCTTTAGAAGATGGATGGGTCATTACTTTTCCGCAAGGAACGACCACCCCCTGGAAACCGCTACGCAAGGGAACCGCTCATATCATCAAAAAGTACAAACCTCTCGTGGTGCCCGTCGTTATTGACGGATTTCGCCGCTCGTTTGACAAAAAGGGACTCCGCATCAAGAAAAAAGGTATCCTACAATCCATAGTCATCAAAGAGCCGTTAGATATTGATTACGATAATGAGTCGACCGAGGCCATCATCGAGAAATTGGAATATGCCATTGAGCAGCATCCCTCGTTTTTGAAGGTGATTCCCCAAGAAGAACTGGAGGCCGTTGAGAAGGAGAACGAGTTGAGGCGTTACCGTAACCGTAAAAAGGTTTGAAATAGTGGAGTGGTTGACCGGCCTGAACAACCATTCAGGACCACTTTTTTCGTGCATACTGAGACCGGTCGGGTCTTTGGCGGTCAATTTTTGGTAGAAGATAGCATCCCCCTTATACTTCGAGACGCTTAAGCTCCTTATAATTTTTATGGAGCCGCTTCAAGAGAATGCCATAGACAAGTCGGTAGAACAACCATATAAATCCTATCATGAAACCGATGCTCATTATAAAGAGAAGGGCGGTCATCAACCAAAAACGAAGTTCGGAACCATCCTCCCTAATGGTCTCAAGCATTTGCATTGTTTTCTCATCCCTAGTAAAAAAGTAATTCAAGGTATAGATACTTATTATTACGGCCATAATAAGATTGTATATCACATAATATCGAACGATTCGCCGGGTACGTAAAATACTTTCCATGAGTTTCTTGACATTGTCGACGATTGAAATGGCCCGATAGGCTTTGTACAGGAAATAAACGAAAAGTAGAATGATCGAAAAGGAAAAAATAGTGGATACGAGGAAAAAGGTTTGGTCATCATCGGCGTACATTTCATCGAACTTTTCTTGATATGATTTCCAAAAAAATGGCATTACGCTTAGCACGATCCAAAAAGCCAATTCGATGATGCTGATATAGAAAATCCACTTCACGATTGATGACGACCGCTTCCAGAGCATCCGGTAGATTTCGTCATGGGATAATTTGGGGAAATTGTTTCCCTTCTTTTGCCAATCCTTTTTTAACAAATCCAGTTCGTCCATCATAATACTATGGATTCAATATGCTTCTTAATTTGGTCTTGATGCGGTTCATCTTGACCCTTGCGTTGACCTCGCTAATACCGAGGGTTTCGCTGATTTCACGATAGTTTTTGTCTTCCAGGTATAAAAACACGAGCGCTTTGTCGATATCGCCCAATTGCTTTACGGCTTGGTACATCAGTTTCAATTGCTCCTCTTCGGTGGCATCATATTCATCGGCTTTGATCTTGAAAATCACCGACTCATAATCCTGTGTTTTGATGCGCCTTTTGGATTTACGGTACAGGGTAATCGCCGTATTCAGCGCCACCCGGTACATCCAAGTACTGAACTTTGAATCGCCGCGGAACTTTGGGTAGGCTTTCCAGAGTTGAATCGTGATTTCCTGAAAAAGATCGTTGTGGGCGTCCCGGTCATTGGTGTACAAGGTGCAGACCTTGTGAACAATGTTCTGATTGTTCTCAAGTTCGGTCACGAATTGATGTTCCAGTGCTGCAGTCACGCCAAGGTCGGTGGGTCGTTAAAGGGTTAGTAGCCGGATAATAAAGTTTGTTACAGGAAGCTTGCATTTTTTTTACTTCGGCGCCAAATTTTCCCGAGCAACATCATTTCTGATGAGGGGAGGATGATTTGCTGCGGGAAACTATTATTCCCTGTAATCCAATGCCGGGGACCTATTGCCAAGAAGGGGGATGTATTCGAAGTCCGCTCCCCGTCGCTCCTGAAATTCCTCTTGGGCCTTATCGATAAGCTCTTGGTCCTTGAAAAGGTCGATGGCGGTAAGGGTCAGGGTCTTGGCGGCGACCATCATGCCCTTTTCGCCGATGGAGGTTCCTCCAGCGGCCACGGCCTGCCAACTGTGGGCGGGCGTCCCGGGCACCCAAGTGGCAGTACGTAATCCCACGGTGGGGACGGTAAAGCTGACGTCGCCGACATCGGTGGAACCGCTTGCCTTGGCCTCGATCTTATAGACCTCAATGTCGTTTGCAGTATTCAGGTCTTCGTCATCCAGCTCCATGCTCTTCGTAATTTTATCGGCAAAGGTTTGTTCTTCGGAAGTATATTCGAACCCACCTACTTGGGTCAGATTATCGTACATCAATTCTTGTAAGGTCAGATTGGGCAGCAATTCATGGGTGCCACCAATCATCTCATAATCCATGGTAGTACCGGTCCCCATCGCCGCGCCTTCGGCCGCCTTGACAATACGGTCAAAGATATCGATGACCACGTCACGGGTATTGTGGCGGGCGTAATAATACACCTCCGCAAAGTCAGGTACTACGTTGGGCGCTTTGCCACCATCTGTAATAACATAGTGTATTCTGGATTCCTCGGGAATATGCTCCCGCATCATGTTGACCATAACGTTCATCGCCTCGACCCCGTCCAAGGCGGAACGCCCCCGTTCCGGCGCACCCGCGGCATGTGCGGAAATTCCGTGAAATCGGAATTTAGCGGATTTATTTGCGAGGGCCGCCCCAGCATTGGCGGAATTTTGAGCTCCCGGATGCCAATGTAACGCAACATCGACATCATCAAAAAGTCCGGCTCGCACCATATATACCTTTCCGGATCCGCCTTCTTCCGCGGGCGTCCCATAAAATCGGATGGTTCCTTGTTGCCCGTTGGCCTTCAACCAATCCTTGACGGCGATGGCCGCGGCGGTCGAGGCGGTTCCGAACAGATGATGGCCACAAGCATGCCCGGCGGCCTTTCCGGCGGACTTTTTTTCCGCTATGGCCTGCTGCGAAAGTCCGGGAAGCGCATCGTATTCACCCATAATACCGATAATGGGAGTACCGCTGCCATACTCCGCAACGAAGGCCGTGGGAATTTCTGCTACTCCTTTCTTGATGGTAAATCCCGCATCGCTTAGTGTTTTCTGCAAGAGTGATGCACTTTTTTCTTCCTGATAGCCCATTTCGGCCAGCTCCCAGATTTGCTGTGCGATTTCCGCATAGGTTTCGCTCTTTTGGTCCAATCCTTTAAGGACGGCTTCCGGTTTTTTCTGGGCCTGTAGGGTAGCGAAAGTGAATAGGGCGATGGTTCCGATAAGTAATTTTTTCATTGATGAAATTTTTTCTGGTGTATATTTTATTTCATTCCCGGGATGGTTCAAACGTCGAATGCATAAATGTAACAAAAAACAACGACTGGCTTCAGCTGTATCCTCGACGAATGTTTATTTTTGATCCGCATCAATTTCGAGCTATGAAGGATACCGATCCGCTGAACATCCCCAAATCCAGTTTACCTAGAATTGTCATTGTCGGGGGAGGCTTCGGCGGGGTCGCGCTGGCCAAAAAGCTGAGCGGAAAAGAGATGCAGGTGGTACTGTTGGATAAGAACAATTATCACACCTTTCAACCCCTGCTCTACCAAGTTTCGACGGGCGGACTCGAGCCGGACTCCATCGCTTACCCCATCCGCAAGATTTTACAGGGATATACCAACTTCTGTTTTCGGCTGGCCGAGGTGCAGGAAGTGCATCCGGATAAACAATCCATTAAGACCAACATCGGGGAGCTCCACTACGACTATCTCGTAATCGGCACCGGTTCGGAAACCAATTTTTTCGGCAACGACCAAATCGAGCAGAACAGCATGGGCATGAAATCCATTCCCCAGTCCCTGAACCTCCGAAGCCTTATCCTTGAGAATTTCGAGCAGGCCCTGTTGACCGATAACCTGCACGAGCGCGATGCCCTGATGAACTTCGTCATTGTAGGCGGTGGGCCGACCGGCGTGGAACTGGCGGGGGCCTTGGCGGAAATCAAAAAGGGAATCCTCCCCAAGGATTATCCTGATCTCGATACCCGAAGGGCCCAAATAAATCTCATTCAATCGGGCGATCGCATACTCAAGGAAATGAGCGAGCAGGCCTCCAAAAAAGCGGAGCAATTTCTGGAAGAACTTGGCGTACAGGTCTGGAAAGGGTGCCGGGTCACGGGATACGACGGAAAAACGGTCATCACCAAGACCGATCTGACCTTCGAAGCTGCCACCATGGTCTGGGCGGCCGGGGTAAAGGCGGTTTCCATTAAAGGACTCGATGCCAAGGAGCTTTTGGTGCCCGGCAACCGCATGAAAGTCAACGAATTCAATCAAGTGGCAGGCCACGAGAATATATTCGCTATCGGCGATGTGGCCTGTATGATATCCGACGACCTGCTCCACGGGCATCCCATGGTAGCGCAACCTGCCATGCAACAAGGAGAACATCTAGGGGAGAATCTAGTACGCCTCCTGAAGCAAAAAGCGATGTTGCGCTTTCAGTATAAGGATAAAGGAAGTATGGCCACCGTAGGCCGCAACAAGGCTGTGGTAGACCTAAAAAACTACAAATTTCAGGGAATTTTCGCTTGGTTTGTTTGGATGTTCGTGCACCTGTTCTTCCTCATCGGCTTTCGAAACCGTATGGTGGTGTTCGTAAACTGGGTATACAATTACGTGCGGTTCGACCGGGAGGCCCGACTGATCATAAGACCTTATCAAAGGGATTATGGACGGTTCAAGGAGGAAGAAAAAAGGTAAAAGGGAGTGAGAGAAACGTTAACAGTGAAATTGCTGGCGATAAAAAAATATGCAACGTAGCCCGAAGAAAGGTAATTTAATTGAATCGGTTCAAGATTTTAATGGGCATGAATTGAAAAAGGAAGACCTAAAAAAACGTTCGAAGTACTTTTAAAACAGCCTCTCAAGCCGAATAGTTCAAGACGTTCAAGCTGGGCTTTTCAATGGAGTCCAACGTGTCCGCATAGCCGAGATTCTTGAAAATCCGCGATAATTTTTCGAAACTATGTCCGCTAGTAATCAGTTTCAACTGCTGATCTTGGCAGCGAATGGTGATTCGCGTCTCGGTAATGGTATACTCCCAAGGGAAAAAACTCAGGAATCGGGAAATCCGATGGGGAACGCCCAGCTTTGACAAAATGTGCATCGGCGATAAATAAAAAGTGTCGATGACTTCCTTACCGCGCACCAAGATAATGGTCTCGATTTCATCTTTTAGCACAGGTATAATGGTATCTTCCTCAGAAAATTCCCCGATAACCATGACTCCCTCCTTCAAAATTTCAAGATTACACCTGGTTTGACTCAGCAGCATATCGGTTTTATGCCTTTTATTCTTGAAATCGACCAAGCGATAGCGGTAATTCGGTTTTTTGGAGAATCCAACCCAGCGGGTCAAATAATTTTTAGCGGAGGTAGATGCAGTTATCATTCCGGTGGGGCAGGTTAAATTAATATAGAATACTCTGAATGCTTATCAAAAGTACCTAATGGGGGCACCTGCAAATTAGTCCTTTAAAGTAATATTTTGACTCAAAAATATCGAGGTGTCGTGTTCGGATAGTGGATGGACTGTGCCGTTTATCGATTATACCCCGCCCTAGGTGGCTCAAAAAAGTTGTTATTTTTTATCTAAAACTTATTAACAACGGGTATTCGATGGGCATCGTCTGTAGGTAAAGACTAAACATATGACACACCTTGTAAGTAAAGGTTTACAAAAGTCCGCGTGCCTTGATTTCCAAATATTTATTGATGGTGTTTATGGTAAGGCTTTCCGGTTTCGTGAGGATGGTCTGGATTCCGTATTGCCGAAGTTCTTTCTGCATCAGGCGTTTTTCGAGGGAAAATTTTTCGGCTATGGTCTTGTGGTAGATGGCCTGCAAATCTTCGGCATCGCCGGCAATGAGCTCCTCCAGTTCGGTATTCTCGAAAAAGATAACCACTAGCAAGTGCTTTTTGGCCATTGCCAACAAGAAAGGAAGCTGACGTTTCAGGGCTGAGATATGTTCGAAATTGGTGTAGAGCAGCAGTAGGCTGCGATGGTTGATTTTGCGCTTGACAGTGGCGTAAAGCATCCCGAAGTCGGAATCGGTAAACTCCGTATCGATATTGTAGAGTTTTTCCAGAATCGTGTTCAGGTGGGTAATTTTCTGAACCGCGGGCACGAAGGTCTCGATGTTCTTTGAGAAGGCGAGCATGCCGGTCTTGTCGTTGCGCTTTAGGGCCACATTGGAAAAGGCAAGGGTGGAATTAATGGCGTAATCCAGCAAGCTAAGTCCGTTGAACGGCATTTTCATCACCCGGCCGGTATCGATAAAGGAGTAGATCGGTTGGGAGCGTTCATCCTGATATTGGTTGACCATCAGCTGGTTCTGTTTGGCGGTAGCCTTCCAATTGATAGTCCGAAAATCGTCGCCGGGCACGTACTCCTTAATCTGTTCGAATTCCTGCGTATGTCCGATACGGCGAATTTTCTTGAGCCCGATTTCGGTCAACCGATTGCCGATGGCCAAGAAATCGTATTGCTGCATTTGGATAATACTGGGGTAGACCGGCACCATGACATCCTTTTGAAAAACGAACTTGCGCTTCACTATTTTTAATCGGGAGGATGCAAAAACGATTAAGTTTCCGAAAACGTATTCCCCACGTTCCACGGGTCGCACCGTGTATTCGAACCGGTCCGCTGATCGGGTGGGCGGTCCTTTTTCGGCGCGGGCCAGACTAGTGGTATGCTCAAAGTCCCGCTTCTGGAACTGCGGGGGCAGCTCATCGATGACCGATATGTAGGCCTTAAAGGGATAATGGGAACGGTATTCAATGCGGATGGAATTCAGATCGCTATTAGACAATTTTCGGGGCAGGCTGCGACTAGCCACCACTCCCCTATC
Organism: Pricia sp.; assembly: GCA_049683055.1. GTDB lineage: Bacteria > Bacteroidota > Bacteroidia > Flavobacteriales > Flavobacteriaceae > Pricia. The sequence goes on along the minus strand of JBAUIP010000280.1, from coordinate 859 downwards.
GGTAGCGTACAAAAGATAGGTGTCGAAAAAGAACAGGCCCAAAAGTACCCAAGTTAGCAACCAGGCGATGGGATACAGCGAAGAAACCCAATACGACACCACAAAGCAAGCCGCTAGCACCGCGATGTAGCGGAAAAATACGTTGTGGATGTAAAAAGATTTTAAAAATTTCATTTTTGCTGGTTCCGGTCTACTATCTTTCTAACGAAATCTGACATTTCAATCAAAAGACACCTCGTTCGACTACCTTATTGTTGGTGAAAATTAATTTCACTCTATAGCCTAGACTTTTTTTAATCGCATTTGATTGAACTTTCTGCTTGGTGGTTTTATTAATGAGTTCATAAGTGGACTTGATTCGATATTTAATGTTTCGAATATTTGGTTCTACCGAGGAATTTCAACGGATTCCGAAATCATTTGCACGACGCTGTCCGTGGTCATGCCTTCCATCTCTCGTTCCGGGGTCAGGATAATGCGGTGGTTCAACACGGGCACCAAGGTACGCTTGACATCTTCGGGTGTGACGAAATCCCGCCCATTGATGGCCGCGAAAGCCTTGGCGGCGTTCAGGGTCGCGATGGAGGCCCGCGGCGAACCGCCCAAATAAAGGTGCGGATGGTTCCGGGTCTTCGTAATCGTATCGGCGATGTACTTAATGATTTTTTCTTCGACGACGACATCCTGTATTTTGGATTTGTAGTCCGCTAGGGCTTCGGGGGCGAGCACATCCTTGACCAATGTGGCAGGTTTTTGTCCTTTTCGTTCGTGGTGGGTCTGTATGATGCGGATTTCTTCTTCGGTGGAGGGATAGTCCACTTTAATTTTGAACAGGAATCGGTCCAGCTGTGCCTCGGGG
>JBAUIP010000279.1:0-6381 GCA_049683055.1 Pricia sp. | reverse complement strand
GCTCTTTGGTATTCAAGAAGATATACATGGGCGACGTGTAGAAGGTCTTTCCAGCCTTGTAGTGGTTGTCCCAAAAAATAGTCCGACTGCCATCCAAGTAAGAAAGCAATCCCGCGGTATACCCCTTATTGTCATCCTTTAAGATAAAATAATTGGTAAAGGCCTTGGGGAAGGCACTCAGAATTATCTTACCGTTCCCGAATTTTTTTTCGATGACATTGTAATGCTTTTCGGGTACGGAGTCGTTTTCTGCCTTAGCCGACACATGGCCGATAACTCCGGTCCGAGTGGAATCGGTCATCCTAAAATAGCTCGCGTAGCCGTCCCTTTCGAAAATATATCCCTTTTCAGGTTCTAATTTTGGGGACAGCAAACTATGGCGTTGTAACTGTTCTTGGTACAACCCGCTGTAAACGCTTCCGATTTTTAGATGGAGGGTATCCAACAACTGTTTTTCGAAATCGGAAGAGGCGATAAACAAGGTATTTCCCTCGGAGGTCCATTCCAGAAGCGCATCCAGTTCCGCCTCCCCGAACTCCACGTAGTCATTAAGGAAAAAATACGTTCCCTCGACCCCGGTACTATCGTTCAAAAAAGCGAAGGGCGGCTCATTGACCGGCCGAAGCTTATCCTCGAACAGGTTTTGCATGACGTTGTTCAGCACCACTGTCCCGTAGGGAATGCTGTGGGTCGACACGTACGAAGGATACCAGTTGATTTCCTTCGGCTTATTGTACTGCAGAAGCATTAATAGACCCACGGTAATTAAGGCGATGACAATATAGATGATGCTTCGCTTACCCATGGCCGTTCAAGGTGTTTTTTAAGGATGCAAAAGCCTTTTCGGCCCTGTAGTAGCGGGATTCGTCAATGGGAAATTCGCCATACCAAATATAATCGTACCACCGGGTAATCTTGCTAAAGGATGGCTTGAGGTCGGGATTGTCGATTTCTCGTAAATAATCGTCGTTGGTCTTTTGGAGTTCCCAAGAAATTATATCCTTCTCGGTCATCAGTTGCAGCAGGTGCAAGTAGTAATATCGAATGGCCAGGCGGTAATTTTTATCCGCCAGGGCTTTTTGCACCAGTTGCTGTAGGTCTTCGTTCTTGATGAGGTGTTCTTCTTCGGAGAGGCCTACCGTACCTAGTTCGTTTTTAGATCGCCCCAGCCCACTGGCATTGACGCTCAGAAAGAAGCGTATCAATAGGTACAGCAGGATGCCCAGCAGTAGATAGGGGAGAATCCGTGAAAAATCCTCCAAGAGCGAGGGGACTTCCTCCGCTCCGAAAATGCCCTCGAGAAACCGGCGCCAGAGATTTCCGACCCAGGTCATAAAATCGTCCCACCAAGTAGGTTCGGCCTCGGCGACCTCGTAATGAAAAGCAGGATCGTCTTGGTACTTTCGCGTGTCCGCCTCATCAATTTTTCGGAGGTTTAGAGGTGCGGCCTGATAAGTCACCGCTGCGGAATCATTTTCCGCCCCGAGAGAATCGTCGGCCTGTCCGGTTTCGAGCGAATCGTTTTCAGTGGGGCCGTTCGTAGCGTTTAGCTGCGTGTCGACCTTTAGGCCTAAGAGCAGTACGGTAAAACAAATAAATAAAAATTTCGGCATGTGGCTAAGGGACAATTCAGTCGGTGCTACCGCCCAAGTTTTTAATCCGTTCGTAGGTACCTGTAAAATTCTTTTTTTCGTTCAGGTCGAAGTAGATGAACACGCTGGCCACGACCGAGATGATGTTCATAAAAAACTGCGCTAGGGTACTAATAATTCCCAACAGAATGGATACAGGATCGACAAAGGTAATACTCTCCGCATCGACCTCTCCGGACCAAATACCCACTTTCACCAAGCTATAGATCTGGGCGGGCAGGGCGAAGGCATAACTGGCGACCATGACGATAATACCGACGACAAAAAGACAGGCGAAGGTGTTCCACCAATAGTCTTTTACCAAGGTAAAACTATAGCCAAAAGCCTCCGAGACGGACTTTTGGTTAAAAACCAATATGGCAAAGGCCAAGGAAAGCGGCACGTAGAGATAGACCCCGGGAACAATACAGAACATAAACCCGATGCCGACACATAGGCCAACTAAAATGAACAATCCTATAAATTGCCATAAGGCCCCGTAAGACTGCTTTTTGACGGCTTCAAACTCAATGATGCCGTTGTTCGCAGCATACGATTTGATATAAAACAAGGTGGTGGCCGTGGCAAGGGCGTAAGTTGCGATCAGGGAAGTGGCGAACGCTAGCGCCACTAGTAAAATTACCCATCCATTTGCCCCGGTTTCAGGAATCTCCAGTGAGAAATTGAAAACATCGCCTACCTTGTACATGTAAAAACCATAGCTGATGAGCATAACCGCTAAATACGGCCCCACGATCTTGAGGAAAGCATTGAAAAAAGGCCTGAACTCGTTGCGGATAAACGCAAAGGTATCGGACAGAATTTCGCCCAGGTCACGCTGTTTCTTGAATTCGATATAAGGTTTCACAGGATGGTAATTTAGTTTTTAAACGGTCGATTTTGTAGTTTCAAACAACTCATGTTTTTTGCCATGTACCTTAACCTTGAGGCCGATGACCTTAGGACCCATGACCCAAGTGCTCGTTAAGGACACCTGCTTCAAATCCCATGGTTGAGCCCTCACCGTCGCCGAACCTCTTGAACATACGCCTCGGATAGATAATGTAATAATAAAGAATTAGTGCCAATGACCCTGCGATTATCAAAATTGCGAGCACATCGGGCATTTCGGTATGGCGGGTCACAAAACCTTCGAGAAACCCAGCTACGATAAAAAAGGGAACGGTGCTGAGCATGATTTTCAGTCCGTTCTTTACGCCCCGCTTAAAGGACTCCATCCGGGTAAACGTGCCGGGGAAAAGCATCCCATTGGCCAGGACAAGGCCCGCGCATCCGGCGATGATAATGACGGAGATTTCGATGGTTCCGTGAATCCAGATGGTGCGTGCGGACTCCCAGAGCAATCCTTTTTCGTAGAAGAAATACTGGAAACTACCGAGCATGATGCCGTTCTGCAACATGATATATAAAGTACCGATACCCAATAGAATCCCAAGGGCAAACGCCATCAGGGCCACCCTTATATTATTGATGGTTATCCCCAAAAACATATTGAATTCTCCCATTTGCTTATAAACGGCCATGGGGTCGTCGTTTTCGATATTCTTCAAGGTCATGTTTACGTATCCGTCCCCCATAATCGCACGTACGAAATCCCCGTCGCTGGCGGAGGAAAAAGCCCCGACGGCGGCGAAAAAAACAAACACCAAAAAGGCGATGAGCAGTTCGCGCTGGTGGTGATAGAACATAAGTGGGAATTCCGTTTTCCAGAATTCCAGTATCCTATTTTTCGGCTCTTTCTTTGTTTTATAAATCTTCTGGTGCGCCTGTGAAGCGAGGGTATTGAGGTAGAACTCCGTATTGCTGCCGGTGTAAAAGGTTTTGGCGTAACTTAGGTGGTCCGTGATTTCGATGTAGAGGTCGGACAATTTATCGGGAGGCAATGCCGTTTTGTTGGACAGGGCATTTTCAAAAACCGCCCATTTGTCCTTATTTTGCTTTACGAAAGCGGCCTCGCGCATAAAATATCTGGGTTAGAGGGACAGTTCGGAACAGTTTCACGTACATGGAACGGTCTCCTCATCCAAAGAAACGAAAGAATGGAACAATTTCAAATAGAAACGGCCCAAAATATAAGCATCAGCCAGAATACCGCACACCTTGGGGAGCGCATGCTGGCGTACCTTATCGATAGTTTTGTGATCTGGGCCTATACTATTTTGATGATTCTGTTGCTGTTCTCGATGGAAATTGAATGGGGTGATATGTGGGCAATCTACCTAGTGCTCAGCCTGCCCGCTTTTCTCTATTACGTACTGCTCGAAACCTTTATGGACGGACAGACCGTCGGCAAGGGACTCATGAAAATAAGAGTGGTCAAGTTGGATGGTTCTAAGCCCGGTTTCGCCGGCTATTTCATTCGGTGGATTCTGAGGATTATTGATGTGGTACTTACCTTCGGAGGTATCGCGGTGTTTACCATTCTAATCAAGGGCAAGGGCCAGCGGGTAGGTGACATAGCGGCGGGTACCACGGTCATCAGTCTAAAGAAGCGTGTCTCGCTGAAGGATACGCTATTGCGGGACTTACCCGATGATTACCGCCCGACTTTTCCGCAGGTGACGCTGTTTACGGACAGTGAAATGCAGACCATCAAGGAGCTGTACGATGCGGCCAAACGGAATGGCGACCATCACGTCATCGTATCGTTGAGCGATCGCATCAAGAAAGTGACCGAAATTACCACGGAATTGAAACCGATGGAATTTGTGGATGTGGTTATCAAGGATTATAATTACTATACCCAAAAAATGTGAGGGCGGGCCGCAACCTGAAACCTATCGGATATGTTATACTTCATCATCGACATACTAGGAACCATTGCCTTCGCCATTTCGGGCGTTCTGGTTTCCATGGATAAAAAACTGGATCTGTTCGGAGTTTTTATCATCGCTTTTGTTACCGCCATCGGAGGAGGCACCCTACGCGATATGCTCATCGGAAATACCCCGGTGGTGTGGATGCGCGATTACAACTATATCATCATTATAGTAGCGACCGTCATTCTCGCCATTCTATTTATCGACCAACTCAAATACTTACGGCGTACTCTTTTATTTTTCGACACTATCGGAATCGGTCTGTTTACCATGCTCGGTATCGAAAAGGGATTGTCGGCCGACCTCCTGCCGGTCGTATGCATTGCGCTGGGCACTATTACGGCCTGTTTCGGCGGGGTACTCCGGGATATTCTTTGTAATGAGATTCCGGTAATCTTTAGGAAAGAAATCTATGCTACGGCCTGTATCGTGGGCGGAACTAGCTATTTCGTACTTGTTCTACTTCCCTTCGACAGCGCCTACGCCTATATTGCGGCAATTGCCATCATCATCGCGATACGACTGCTAGCTGTCAGGTTCAAGATTGCTTTGCCGACTATATATAGGTCCCGATGAAAAAGGAGCTACGAATCCCAGCGAAAGGTAATTTCTTTTTTGATATCAGGATGTAGGCTGTTATGCACGGGACAAGTATTCGCGGTGTTTTCCAAAATTTTGCGGTGCTTGTCGGAAACACCGGCGGGCAGGTTCAAGCGCGCTTCGATTTTCGAGATTCTGCGTGGAGCGGATGCCATATGCTTGGTGATTTCAACGGTCGATCCGGTTAGGTCGACCTCCAGATCTCTTGCCTTAATGCCCATGACGGTAATCATGCAGCTTCCGAGTCCCGTAGCAACAGTATCCGTCGGAGAAAAGGCTTGTCCCAATCCATTGTTGTCGACCGGGGCGTCGGTTTTGAAGGTGTCCCCGGAACGTAAATGTTCGCAGGTAGTCCGCAGTTCGCCATTATAGGTGATTTTTGAAGTGGCCATAGTATTTCATTTTTTCAGATGGCGCTTCTTTTGAGTGCGACTCTTTTGCATGCGCCTCTAAGGAACGAACATCTTTAGGATGCCAGCACTTTCAATCCTTTACCAGTAATTCAGGTTGTCCAAGATGTCAAACCCTGCCCTACTTGACTTGCTTGATGGTCAAATCCTCAAAGGTCATGATATAGGATGCTTGATTGAAATATCCTTGGGCCGGGTCAATTTCGTAATCGAACTTGTTCCCGGAATACTCGGTCTCCCCAATGAATTTGGAAACTTCCATTAGATTGTTCTTGTAGGCCAGTTTTAGCAACAAGTCGTAAGTCAGATCAAACCCACGGACGGCGTAACGGTCGGGCAGGCTTCCGAAGCGTTTTTCGTAACGTCGCGAAAAGGCACTGCTCTCCGGCATCCGATAAACGGAGGGATAGGTAAAGCGAAGGTTCGAAAGGTGAACGCTCGATATCACGTCGTTCTCGAAACTGGCCCCCCTGTTTGTGGTGAACATACGCATTTGCAGCTTGTCGCGGTCCGGCTCCTCGATATCCAAAAGGGAGTTCTGCAGGGAATTCAGGATGGAACTGACACTGGCCACCAACTTAAAATTGTTCGTCTCCACGAAAACCCAGTTTTCCACCTCATCTGATAGTCGGGCCTTCAGACTGTCGATGTTGATACCGATATTCTTTTCCTCCTCGATGACCTCGGTCACCTTGGAATCCGGGAATTTGGCCAGGATACTGTCCCTCGCAGTTTGGTTCAGGGAATCCGCTATAATCACCACGTTCTGATCTTCGTATTGCTCCTGTGCATAGCTAAGCAGGCGTTCCCTTAAGACCTCATTGGGTGTGTAGGAGTAAAACACGTTCGAAAGACTCAGGTCACTTTCCGCAGGTATTGGCGCAATGACCGGTACCTGAC
>JBAUIP010000278.1:0-21126 GCA_049683055.1 Pricia sp. | reverse complement strand
TATTATTGAAGCAGGCAACGGCAAGAAAGCGCTCAAAAAAGCGGTTCAGAATATACCGGACCTTATCATTTCAGATGTCATCATGCCCGAGATGGTCGGTACGGAACTTTGTGCCAAAATCAAGGCCAACCTGAAGACCAGCCATATTCCAGTGATTCTGTTGACCTCGCGTACCTCTCTGATCTTTAAGTTCGAGGGACTGGAAAACGGGGCCGACGATTACATTAGCAAACCTTTCGACCTGACCGAGTTCCAACTGCGGGTCAAGAACCTGATCGAATCCACCAAACGCCTCAAGAAGAAATTTTCGGATACCGGACAGGTTGTGCCGAATGAGATGACCGTTTCTACCCTTGATGAGCAACTTTTGCGAAAAGCACTGAAAATTGTAGAGGACAATATTTCCAACGATCAATTCGACATTCCCACTTTCAGTGACAGCCTGGGTATCAGTCGAACGGTACTGTTTACCAAAATAAAGGCCTGGACCAATTTTACCCCTAACGGATTCATTCAGGAAATCCGCATGAAGCGTGCCCAAGAATTGCTGGAACAGAGCCATCTGAACGTTTCGGAAATCGCCTATCAGGTCGGCTTCGGAAATCCGAAATACTTCAGCAAATGCTTTCAAAAAAGGTTCGGCGAAAGCCCTTCAAAATATCAGGATAAGTTTTTCAGCGATATTGCGGACTTGAACTGATTTTAACAAAAAAGGCCGTAAATAAGGGCCTTGAGCCATCTATTCGTACAATTATACCCCTACTTCCGTACGATTTTGGCCCCTTCTTAACCTTATCTTAACCTAGTTTTGAGGAATGAAAATCAATCGGCGCAGCTTGGGGATGTTCGAAATCCTTCTCATTTTGTTTATCGTGGTGTTGGGCCTATTGATTATTTATTTTAGTTGAACTAACTCTAAATTCAAACCTATGTTACAAATGAAAAGAAGGGGGTGGCTTACAGGAGGGCTATTAAGTATTTTTTTACTGGTGGCCAGCTTTAGCTACGCCCAACAGACGATTACCGGAAACGTAGTCTCCAACGCCGATGGCGCGCCCATACCTGGGGTGAATGTCGTGGTCAAGGGAACGGTCAACGGAACCTCGACGGATTTTGACGGTAACTATTCCATCGACGTTTCCAGCGGCAACACGATCTTGGTCTTTAGTTATATCGGTTTTATCACCCAAGAAATCGATGTGGCCGATAAGACCACCATCGATGTCTCATTGGATGAAGATGTCAGCGCTCTCGACGAAGTGGTAGTCGTCGGGTACGGTACTTCTAAAAAGAGCGATATCACAGGTTCGGTCTCCTCGGTCAAATCGGAGGAGCTAGCGGCCTTTCCGGTCTTGAACGCGGAGCAGGCCTTACAGGGCCGGGCTGCCGGTGTCGCGGTACAATCCAATAACGGTGGGGAACCGGGAGCGCCCATCGCGGTGAACATTCGTGGTAATACCTCCATCGGTGCCAGTAGTTCGGCCTTAGTGGTCGTCGACGGTTTTGTGGGCGCCCAATTGCCACAGCCTACCGACATAGAATCCATCGAAGTGCTGAAGGATGCATCCGCCACCGCAATTTACGGATCTCGGGGATCGAACGGGGTCATTTTGGTGACGACCAAAAAAGGACGTAGCGGTAAAATGACCGTCGAGGTAAATTCCTCCTATGCCAGTCAAGATATCACCCAACGCATTGATCTATTGAATGCCGACCAGTTTGCCGATTACAGGCAGGCTATCAGTCCCGCCTATACCCAAGGGCCGGCAAATACCGATTGGCAGGATTTGATCTATCGCGCAGGGAACGTATCGAACCATCAACTATCCTTTTCCGGAGGTTCCGAAAAAATAAACTACTACGTTTCCGGGAATTACTTTAACCAAAAAGGGGTGGTCATCAATTCCGGTTTTGAGCGGTTCTCGTTCTTAGGGAATATCGATGTTCAAGCGACCGACCGATTGAAATTGGGTTTCAACTCTTATGCCAATCGCGGCACGAAAGAAGGGGTATCGACCCAGGCCGAGAGCGGTGGTGCCAGCGGCGGCGATGTCATCTCCTTGGCCTATCGTTTTGCACCGGACCAACCCATCCAAAATCCCGATGGTACCAATACCATTAACCCTGTAGGGGATGCTTTCGATAACCCGTTCGCCGTAGCTACGGAGAGTGTCGACGATACCAAAACGGACGACTACCGGGCGAATTTCTATGCGGAATACGATTTTTTCGAAGGGCTATCTTTTAAAACCACCTTTGGTTTTGATACCCGCAACCAAACCCGGGGCCGGTTTCAGCCCTCTACTTTGATCGGAACCGCGGGCGGCCAAGGGGGAATCGCAAGCTTGGAATCCCTAAAAAGAACCAACGTACTTTCTGAAAACTACCTGACCTATACCAAAGAAATCGGTAAGAGCAACTTAACGGCACTACTTGGTTTTTCCTATCAGAAAACCAGAAGCGAACGTTTTAGGGCCGAATCGCAGAACCTGGTCAGCAATAGCCTCTCCTATTTCAATCTCGGGGCCGGCTCCAACATACAGACCCCGACTTCCTCCCTCACCGAACAGGTGATTATCTCCCAGTATGGTCGGTTGAACTACGAATATGATAATCGCTACTTGCTGACCTTTACGGCGAGAAGTGACGGTGCATCCAACTTTGCGGAAAACAATAAGTATTCCTTCTTTCCCTCTGGGGCCATAGGGTGGAATATATCCAACGAAAGTTTTCTACAGGACAATGAAACCCTTTCCAACCTGAAACTAAGGGCCAGTTACGGTGTCACCGGCAATCCGTCCATCGATGCCTATCAATCCTTGGCCAGGATCGAGTCCATTTACGCTGCCGTCGGCAATTCACAGGTCGGTGCGGTCGTGCCCGAGCAACTGGCCAATCCGGATCTTAAGTGGGAATCTTCTTATCAGACCAACTATGGTCTGGATCTCGGACTTTTCAACAACCGGATCAACCTGACCTTGGATTACTATAATATCGATACCGAAGACCTCATTTTGGGAGATTCCTCGGCACCGGAGTATTTCGGATTGGCCAATCTGACCGCCCTGCGGAATGTCGGTGAAATCAACAATAAAGGATTTGAGGTGACCTTGAACACCAAAAATGTGATTACCGACAATTTTTCGTGGACCACGGATTTCAACTGGTCGCGCAACCGCAACGAAGTGGTCACCTTGATCGAGGGACAGGATATCTTTTTAGATTCCGCACCTGGATCTTTCCTTCAAGACCAGACCCATATATTGAGGGAAGGGGAACCGGTCGGTGTTTTCTTCGGATACGAATACCAAGGGGTATATCAAGGAGGGGATGCGCCCGCCGGTCTCGCCACGTATCCGGAAGCGGAAGCCGGTGACGAACTGTTCACCGACGTGAACAACGATGGTATCATTAATACGGACGACCGTCAAATCGTCGGCGACCCCAATCCGGATTGGACGGCCGGTCTGAACAACAATTTCAGGTACAAAGGTTTTGACCTGAACGTCTTCTTTCAAGCCTCGATCGGTGGGGATATCTTTAGCTATACCTTCTTGGAACTGGCCTCCGGCGAGTCGAACGCCACTCCGGAAGTGCTGAACGCGTGGACGCCCTCGAATACCGATACCAACATCCCTTCGGCCAAAGTCAGGGAGAAACGCATCAATTCCCGTTTTGTTTATGACGGTGGATATGTTCGTCTGAAGAACTTAGCTTTGGGATATAATCTTCCCGACGATACCGTTCAGCGGATCGGTATGCAGGGCATACGATTGGGTCTAAGTGCGCAAAATTTACTAACTTTTACCGACTTTCCGGGTACAGATCCAGAAGCGAGCTACCAAAGTCAGGGCAATCAGGAAAGCAATGTGAACAGAGGCTTTGATTATGGAAGCTATCCGAACATTCGGTCCCTGACCCTTTCTGTTAATTTGAAATTCTAAAAATAAATACTATGAAAAATTATAAATATATAGGTCTGTTTTTAGTGTTGGTCGTTGCGGCCTGCACCTCCGAACTGGAAGAGGAGCCACAAGGTGTGCTTTCACCCACGGGCTTTTTTAACTCTCCCCAAGATGTACAAACCGTCATTAACGGGGTCATCGGTAATATGGCCGACGAGCAATATTGGGGCAGAAAACTATCGTTGCCCATCATGCTTAGGAGCGATATGGCCACCATCGGTGATCAAGGTACCCCGGGGCGACGGCGTGAGGTCAACAATTTCACCATGGGTCCCGATAATGGTATGGTTACGGCCCTATGGCCCAAGGCGTATCAGGTGTTGGCCGGTGCGAATTTGGCCATCTCGCAAGCCGAACAGTTGGATGTGCCCGCCGAACAGATCGATCCCATTCGCGCCCAAGCGGTCTTTTTTAGGGCGTATACCTACTATCACTTGGTTCGTCTTTTTGGTGATATCCCCTATTTCGAAGAACCGGTGGGTCCCGAAAATCGAGAGGACTACAGAACGACTGCCAAGACCCCTGCCGCCGAGGTGTATCAAAACATCATCGCCGATCTGCAGCAGGCCAAGGCATTGCTACCTGACACCCAGCCCACCAGTTCGCTACCTACCAAGGCCACTGCCGCAGGCTTCTTGGCGTCGGTCTATCTTACCTTGGGCGAATATCAAAATGCCTATGACGAAGCGATGTTCGTTATCAACGGTGAAGGGCAGTTCGGCCTTGGATTGGCCGCGGATTTTCAGGACCTCTTCAATGCGGATGAACAAGACGGGCTCAATGAGTTTTTACTGACCTTGAACTACAACGGTTTCAGCGATGGGGATACCGGACGCGACTACACGCCGGCCCTGACCGGAATCCGTGCCAACGAACGCGGAGACATTGGCGGTGGATGGTCCGTTGCCGTTCCCAGCGTCGAGGTATATAACCGATGGGACGGTCGCGACTATAGAAAGGCCGTCAGTTTGGACACGACCGGAATTTTCGGAGGGGTCGTGGAAACTTTCGACAAGTTCCCGGATTTTGATTCACGGAACATCCAAAGCGCCTATATCGCCAAATACACCCGTTTTCCAGGTGCAACGGCCGATCTCAACGGAAGGGCCTCTAGTCTGAACTACGGTCTGATGCGCTATGCCGAGGTATTGTTGATAGCGGCGGAGGCGTTGAACGAGGTGAGTCCAGGTTCGGCGGAAGCGGTCGGCTACATCAACCGCGTGCGGGCCAGGGCTCGAAACAATGCCGGCACCATGACCGCTTTTCCCGAGGATGTTTCGATCGGACTATCCCAAGCCGATTTCAGGGATCTGGTACTGGAAGAGCGAAAATGGGAACTCGCTTTCGAGTTCAAAAGATGGTACGATATCAAACGCCGTCAACTGGGTTCCGAGGTCTTTGGTCCCGATGGTCTGGAGCCGGAACCCAATTTCGATCCTTCAAGGGACTATCTTTTCCCATTGCCCGGAGACGAACTGGAACGAAATCCCAATTTGCAACCGAACAATCCGGGATATTAAGCCACCGGAACTGGTCATATTAACTATGGACTCCCCTCGAGGTCATTTCCCCCGGAATGTTCTTCCATAGGGGAGTTCAAAATATAGAACAAAATGCAAAAAATAAAGTTTGGATTGATTGCGGTCGGAGTCCTGATGCTTTCGGCATCCTGCAAATCGGATAGCGAAGACAAGAATACCGCCGAAGCCATTCCTATCGATTCCCTGCTAACTATCCGTTACCAAAAACTCTTGGAATATCCCGTAGATTCCATGTCCTTTCCTAGAAGCTATACCGATTCCACCCAAACCGTACGCAAAGTGCCGTCCAAAGATTGGACCAGCGGCTTCTTCCCCGGAAACCTATGGCATCTTTACCAACTTACCGGTGAGGAAGGGTATCGGGAAAAAGCGGCCGAATGGACATCCCTTATGGAAAACCAAAAAACCAACGATGGCACCCACGACATGGGCTTCAAGATTTTCTGCAGCTTTGGGGAAGGCCTAAAGGTTGCCCGGGACAGTAACTATGCCGATGTCATTGTGGAAAGTGCCAAGACCTTGGCCACGCGATTCAACGAAAACGTAGGGTCGCTGCGCTCTTGGGATTTTAATGCCGATGAATGGGAATTTCCCGTCATTGTCGACAATATGATGAACCTCGAGCTGCTTTTCGAGGCCACAAAAATAACGGGGGACAGTGCGTTTCATAAAATGGCCGTCGAGCATGCCAACACCACCCTGAAAAACCACATCCGCGAAGACAATAGTATCTACCATGTCGTAGTGTACGATACCGTCAGCGGCGCGGTAAAGGACAAGGTCACCCATCAAGGTTTCAACGACGAATCATCTTGGGCGCGGGGCCAGGCCTGGGGCATTTATGGCTACACCATGGCGTATCGCTACACTCGGGATACTACCTATCTCGCCCAAGCCGAAGCTACAGCGGACTTTTACCTGTCACACAACAAATTACGGGAAGATGGTATCCCGTTTTGGGATTTTGATGACCCGAAGATTCCCGATGCGGTCAGGGACGTTTCGGCGGCAACGGTAATCGCTTCCGCGTTCTTCGAACTCGATGGGTACACCGACGACCCCAAATATTTGGCCTACGCCAATAAGGTTTTAGATACGCTTCGATCGAGGGAATATTTATTGCCTGCGGAGGTCGACGCCCCGTTTATTCTGGACCACGCCACCGGCAACTGGCCCAAAAACGACGAAATGGACGAACCTATCGTCTATGCGGACTATTATTTTTTGGAGGCTATGCTGCGCAAGCAGAATTGATTTGAACAAAATTACAACGTAGGTCATACTTGCTAATGAGGCTGCCCTACCCCAACATTTACAATCCATGGTAAAATATAACCCCTATTTACTTCTGATGGTCCTTTTGGTCCAAATCCCTCTTTTTGCCCAAACCCCGGAAAACGTCCATCGCAGCAAAACGAACCTCAACAATGACTGGTCGTACTCCGACAATACGACCGAAAATATGCAACAAGCTTCGAAAATCGAGGCCTGGCAATCCATAGACCTTCCCCATACCTGGAACGCTACGGATCCCATGGATCTGGAAACCGGTTACCGCCGCAGCTCCAGCTGGTATAAAAAAATGCTTGAAATGCCCGAGATGGCATCCGATAAAAGCTACTCGCTCTATTTCGAAGGCTCGAATATGACCACCGAAGTCTATGTCAACGGACAGAAGGCCGGCGAGCACATCGGGGGCTACGTGGGGTTTGAAATCGATATCTCCGGGCAGGTCAAAACGGGCGGAAACGAAATTCTGGTCCGGGTCGACAACGGATATAATCGCGACCTCATCCCATCCCAAAAAAGTGATTTCTTTATCTATGGCGGCATCACGCGCGATGTTTGGCTGCTTACCCGACCCAAGCAACATCTTTCGGACCTGAAAATAACCACGCCTTCTGTTTCCGCGAAAAAGGCATCCTTAAAGGTTACGGCATCCCTCGAAAACGGTGATTCGGCCGAATCCCGGAATGTCAAGGCCGTACTCTTCGATGCCTCCGGAAAAAAAATATCCGAAAAATCGGGTACATCCTCCGGTGGTACAATTGAGATCCATTTCGGCAACATCAAAAATCCAAAACTATGGGATATAGCCGACCCCCATTTGCATACCGTTGAACTCTCGCTGATGGACGGTGGGAAAGCGATCGATCAAGTTTCGGACCGGTTCGGATTCCGCTGGTTCGAGTTCAAGGATTATGGCGCTTTCTACCTGAACGGTGAACGGCTTCTGCTCCGTGGTACCCATCGCCACGAAGAACATGCGGGGGTCGGCGCGGCTATGTCCAATGCCCAGCACCGAAACGATATGGAAATGATCAAGGAGATGGGAGCGAATTTTGTACGTTTGGGCCACTACTCCCAAGACCCGGAAATTTATAAGGCGTGCGATGAACTCGGACTTTTGGTCTGGGACGAACTGCCTTGGTGCCGGGGCGGACTGGGCGGTGAGGTTTGGCAAAGCAATACCAAGCGACTTTTAAAAGAGATGATCGACCAAAACTACAACCACCCGAGTATTATCATCTGGTCGTTGGGCAACGAAATGTATTGGCTGCCCGATTTTGAGGATGGGGGAAATACCGATCGAATGACCGCCTTCCTTACCGAACTGAACACCATTGCGCATGAAATGGACCCGGCCAGGAAGACGGCCATTAGAAAATATTACGAGGGCGCCCATGTGGTGGACGTATTCTCCCCCTCTATCTGGTCGGGTTGGTACTCAGGGAGTTATAAGAACTACGAAAAGGCACTCGAAACCTATAAAAAGGAGTACAAACATTTTTTACACGCCGAATATGGCGGATCGAGCCATTTGGGCAGACACAGCGAAAACCCTATCACCGGAGATGGTATTATCGAGTCCGATGGCTGGGAAGAGTCCATCGTTCAGACCGAGGTGTCCAACATTGCCCAAATCGGGGACTGGAGCGAAAACTATATCGTCGACCTTTTTGACTGGCATCTGCGCATCACGGAGACAGATCCCGATTTTGTCGGAAACGCGCAATGGGCCTTTAAGGATTTCGGTACGCCGCTGAGGCCCGAAAATGCCATGCCCTACGTCAACCAAAAAGGATTGGTAGACCGGGAAGGCAATCCGAAAGACGCATACTATGTCTTTAAAAGTTATTGGGCCGATGAACCTTTCGCCTACATCGAATCGCATACTTGGACCGAGCGGCAGGGTCCGAAAGATCTCGCCCGGAACATTAGCGTTTTCAGCAACTGTGAAACGGTGACCCTTCACCATAACGGTGATAATCTCGGAAAGAAAACAAAGGATATCGAGAGCTTTCCCGCCTCCGGACTGAATTGGGACATCCAGTTTCAAGAAGGTCAGAACGAGTTGATCGCGGTCGGGGATACGGAAGACGGAAAAACCGTTACTGACACCTTACAGGTCAACTACCGATTTACCAAGAACGAGGCCGCCCAAGCCTTGACCCTATCCCACAAAAAACTGGAAAACGGAAATTATCTGGTCACCGCTCTAGCCGTGGACGAAAACGGTCTGCGTTGTCTCGATTATGAGGAACGCATCTATTTTCAATGCCTTGAAGGTGGGGAAACCAACAAAAATCGAGGCACCCCAACAGGTACGGAAGCAATTGAGATGGCGAACGGCAAGGCCGCCATCGAGGTAATTCCCGATGAAACGGACAAGCCGATAAAAATGACCGTACTCAACCAAAGTTTTAAGGGAACCTTTTTGGAAATAGAGAAATAACGTACCAGATATAGAACCATGAAAAAACTGCTCCCATTGCTAATACTGCTGGTTCTCGGCAACTGTAGGGAAACGCCAAAGCAACCCGCCAACGAAAACGCCCCATCCCAGGAAAAGGACGAAAAAGACATCCTATCCCAAGAAAAAGACCGGGTGCTGGAAAAAGCGGAGGAGTATATGGGTCTCGAGCCGATAACCGTTACCGCCACTGTTAGCGAGCGCAGCACGGGTGGCATCCATGACTTCTATTCCGAAGGCGATTACTGGTGGCCGGATCCGGAGAATCCCGAAGGGCCCTATATCAGGAAAGATGGAATGACCAATCCCGATAACTTTACCGCCCACCGCGAGGCAATGATCCGTCTGAGCCAAATTTCCGGGGCCTTGGCATCGGCCTACCTCGTTTCCGGTGACGAGAAATACGTGGTCGAGCTCCTGCCCCATCTCAAGGCATGGTTTGTCGACGAGTCTACCTTGATGAATCCAAATCTGCTCTACGGGCAGGCTATCATGGGCCGGGTGACCGGCCGGGGCATCGGTATCATCGACACCATACACCTGATGGAAGTGGCGAAGGCCGTAGCCTCCATCGAAGAGGCCGAAGCCATTTCCGACAGCGACATTACGCAGCTTAAGAAGTGGTTTGCCACCTACCTCGATTGGATCTTTACCCATGAATACGGCATCGCCGAACGTGACAACGGCAACAATCACAGCGTTTGCTGGGCCTTGCAAGCCTCCGTTTTCGCCGGGCTGGTGAACAATACCGAGGTCCGTGATTACTGCCGAAACATGTATAAAACCGTGCTATTGCCGGACCAAATGGCCGAAAATGGGAGTTTCCCCTTGGAAATCGAACGTACCAAACCCTACGGCTATTCTCTTTTTACCTTGGATGCCATGACCGGGTTGTGTCAAGAACTTTCAACTTCAGAAAACGACCTTTTCGAATTTAGCACCCCCGAAGGCAAGGGCATTCAGAAGGGACTCGCCTTTCTCTACCCCTACGTCAAGGATAAAAGCAGCTGGCCCTACAAAAAAGACGTCATGTATTGGGACGAATGGCCCGTGCGGCATGCCTCTTTTCTGTTCGGCGGATTGGCGTTGGAAAAGGACGACTATCTTAAGCTATGGAAATCCTTGGATGCCGATTTTGACAACCCTGAGGTCGTCCGCAACATGCCCATTAGATATCCGTTGCTCTGGGTCGAATGATTTTCAACGCCCCATCCATCCCCCATCGACGAGCATGGTCGTGCCGTTCATATAATCCGAAGCTTCGGAGCAGAGAAAGACGATCGGTCCCTTAAAGTCCTCCGGCTGGCCCCATCTTCCGGTGGGAATTCGTGCCAAGATGGATTCGGAACGTTCGGGGTTGTCACGTAGGGCCTCCGTATTATCGGTACTGATATATCCCGGTGCGATGGCGTTGACATTGACCCCTTTACCGGCCCATTCGTTGGCAAAGGCCATGGTCATTTGGCCGATGGCGCCCTTGCTTGCAGCATATCCGGGCACGGTGATTCCCCCTTGAAAAGTCAACAGCGACGCGGTAAAAACGATTTTGCCAGCTCCCCGTTGCACCATTTCCTTACCGATTTCGCGGGTGAGTACGAACTGGGCGGTCTGGTTGACCTCGATGACCTTGTCCCAATACTCGTCGGAATGCTCGACGGCAGGGGCCCTTCTGATGGTTCCTGCGTTGTTCACAAGAACATCGATTTTAGGAAAATCGTCCTTGACGGCCTTGATGAACCTGTATAACGAATCCCGATTGCCAAAGTCACAGGTATAGGCCTTGAACTTTCGACCGATACCCTCCACTTCCTGCTCGATCATGCTGCCGTGCTTCTCCAAGGTGGCGCTGACACCGATGATATCCGCTCCCGCTTCCGCCAGACCGATGGCCATTGCTTTTCCTATGCCACGTCTGCATCCTGTTACCAATGCCGTTTTTCCTTTTAAACTGAATTTGTTGAGTATGCTCATTGTTCGGAATGTTATTTGAAATTTATGATTTTGAATTTATGGTAATCAATTTTTTAGGAATAGGAATTTTATTCTACCATCCAATTGGTAAATTAGAGGAATTTTCACGGCTGCCGGCTATCCTTCGTACAAAAGGGGAAAGAACTTACCTTCCATTTTCTGTCCCTTGGGGATGGGCGGCACTCCCGATAACAATTCCTCATCGGTATTGCTGATGGTTCCATCGGCGAACACATTGAGTACGAAGGCCCTTCGGCTCATCTCGGATTTGTTTTCAAAAGAGCCGTGGACCATCAAGGGATGGTGGAAGGTCGCGTATCCTTTTTCCAATTCGATGGCCACGGGCTGCCGGAACTGTTCTTTTTGGGACTCGTCAAGATAATCCATCAATCCCTCCATATCGCCTGCTAATTCGGGGGCGTCCAAAAGTCCCCATTGATGGCTTTTGGGAATGTAATGCAAACATCCGTTTTTGACCGTTGCGTCATCAAGGGCCGTCCAGCAGGTCAGATGCTGCATGGCGACCGTTCGCGTCCAGTAGGAATAATCTTGATGCCAGGCCACTACCCCACCATGCCTGGCCGGTTTGCAGAACAATTGGTCGTGCCAAAAACGTACCGGTTTGCTTTCCAACAGCTGGTGGGCCGCCATCACGAAGGCGGGATTCCAGAGGACATCGTGAAATCCTTCCGTGATACGCCAATGTCCGAGGGAATGGAACAAAACGGAATTGGTATCGGCAGACTCGTTACTGTGGAATTCGTAGAAAAGCTCGTGGGCCGGATGGTCGCCATCGGTAATTGCAGCGAGGTCCTCCCGCAGGGTTTCCACTTGGTCCGCTTCGAGCAATTTTATACCGGAAACATAGCCCTGTTCGTGAAAATGGGCCACTTGGTCATCCGTCAAACGGTACTGCTCCCAATCCTCCTTCGATTTCGGCCATTTGAAAAGATTTGACACCAATTGATGTTTTTCCGCTAAATCTTTCATGGAATCCCGACTTTTTCGTTTCCCCGAAAATAAGCAAAAATGCCCGGCCGTGATGGGAATACGGATTACTTTTTTGTGATATCCTCATCCAAAAATAGGAGAAGGACCGGCAATTTAATTTTGAACATCCTCAATGCCATTTTTGCGCGGGATTTTTTAACTTAGAAGAAATTATACTGCATGCCCACTCCTTTTAAATCGCAAACTCAAAAATGACCATAGATTCCCATCAACATTTCTGGAATTACAGTACCGAGAAGCATTCCTGGATCGACGATAGCATGGCGGCCATCCGAAAGGATTTTCTTCCCCGGGACCTCAAAAAGGTTTACGACGAGAACGAAGTCGATGGCTGCGTGGCCGTACAAGCGGACCAAACCTTGGTGGAAACGGAATTTCTGTTGGACCTCGCAGAAAAGAACGATTTTATCAAAGGAGTCGTCGGGTGGGTCGATCTGCGGGATAAAAACCTTCGACAGACCCTTGAGGAATATAGTTCCCGTAGCAAACTGAAAGGATGGCGGCATATCGTTCAGGACGAACCCGACCCGAATTTTTTGCTACGTCCCGATTTTATGAGCGGTATTTCCCTGTTGGAAAAATACGATTACACCTATGATATTCTGGTCTTTCCCCATCAATTAGGGGCGGTTCTGGAATTTGTCAAACATTTTCCCGATCAAAAATTTCTCATCGACCACCTCGCCAAACCCTACGTTAAGGACGGATTTTACGATGGATGGGCCCTACTCATAGAAGAAATCGCGAAGCACGAAAATGTATATTGCAAGCTATCCGGAATGATTACCGAAGCCGATTATCAAAATTGGACGATAGAACAACTGCACCCCTACCTCCATTTGGTCCTGGAAGCATTTGGAAGCGATAGAACGATGTTCGGTTCCGATTGGCCCGTTTGCCTGGTCGCTGGAACCTACGCCCGGGTCAAGGCAATCGTAACCGATTTTGTCTCGGATTTAAACGAGGCCGACCAACGGAGGATAATGGGCGAAAACGCAATAGCATTCTATCGGTTATAGGATGCTTGCCCGATTGCGGTCACCTGCATCTCGATTGCGCACTGCTGTACGATAATTGACATAAATTTGTCATCGGGTTTCCCCTAACGTTAATTGTGGAAAAAATAGTCAGAAAAAAGAACCAATATCATGAAAAAGACCGAAAGACACTGTTTTTCCTGTGATTTGAAGGATAATCCCGAACTAATCGAAGAGTACAAAAAATATCACACCGAAGGTAATGTTTGGCCCGAGGTAGTCAAAAGCATTGAGGATGCCGGAATTGTCGATCTACAGATTTTTCTCACCGGAAACCGTATGTTCATGATTATGGATGTAGACGAGACCTTCGACCCGGAAAAAAAAGCCAAAATGGATGCCGCAAATCCCAAGGTTCAAGAATGGGAAGATTTGATGTGGAACTACCAACAAGCCCTACCTTGGGCAGAGAAAGGGCAAAAATGGATTCCCATGGGAAAGGTTTTTCAGCTTTAGGCTCGAACTTCCAAGCTACCTACATCGAAATTAAGGTCGTGGCGTGGTAGATCAAGACTATATTTTTACGAAGGAGATGGGGGTAAAAGCTAAGATAAAGGTAAGTAACTACCTCTTTATTGACCCAGAGGTGTCCCCTTCCATTAAACTTTGCACGTTATCCAAAGACACCATATTGACATCACCCGGAACAGTATGTTTTAAGGCACAGGCAGCGGATGCGAAATTTAAGGCCTGTTGATTGTCGTAGTGCAACAGCCCATAAATGAGACCGGCGGCAAAGGCATCTCCGGTACCTACCCGGTCGATAATGTGGGTAATATTCAGCATATCGGTCTTGATGTAGTCCCTACCGTTCCACATTTTACCCTGTATCTGGTGGTGGGAAGCACTGATAGGCCTTCTAGTCTTCTTGACCACCTTTTTAATATTGGGGAAAAGATCCATCAACTGTTCGGCCAACGACTGAAATTTATCCTCCTCTTGACCCAGCCCGAACATTTCGCGAATACCGCGGCTGCTGGTAATTACCACATCGGAATGTTGGACCAGATCGGGAATAACTTCCTGCATGGGCTTTCCGTATTTCCACATATTGCTACGGGAATTAATGTCCCCCGAGACCGTTATTCCCATTTGATTGGCTGTTTTGATGGCCTCCAGGCAGCACATCGCGGCCCCTTCCGAAATGGCCGGGGTAATACCCGTCCAATGGAACCAATCGGCGTCTCTGAGTACCTCTTTCCAATCGACCATGGCGGGTTCTATTAAGGAGAAAGAGGAC
The DNA here is from genome assembly GCA_049683055.1 of Pricia sp. Taxonomy (GTDB): domain Bacteria; phylum Bacteroidota; class Bacteroidia; order Flavobacteriales; family Flavobacteriaceae; genus Pricia. Next base: position 6,607 of record JBAUIP010000278.1, on the reverse strand, counting down.
CCTTCCCGTTCATAAATGACCTCACTGGGCCTATGTACGGCCCCTTTTTCCAGAAAATACTTGCCCATCATGTCGTCGCCATAAATGACATGTTCGGTGCTCAACCAATGCTGGCGTAAGAATTGGGTGGCCGCTTTTCCCAGGGCATTATCGGGAAAACGGGTTACGTGGGCGGCTTTCATCCCCAAATAGGCACACGAAATGGCTACGTTGGCCTCGCCCCCGCCATAGACCAGATCGAACGAGGTGGCCTGTGAAAATTTTTCATAGCCCGGTGGGGACAGACGCATCATAACTTCTCCGAATGTGATTACTTTTTTAGGCATAGGTTTCATTTTATTTAATTGGTCAGCTGCTTTCGGCCACCCGTATTATACAGCCCGATAAAGGACACCCGAGATTCCGATTATGGAATATCGGCCATTCTATTCTTGGTCGGACGGGGTTCCGGCACCTACCGTAGCATCTTTAAACCATACTTCGGTATAGTCTCCATTAGCATATTGTTTGGCAATATCGCCTTCATAGACATCGGCTCCTGTGCTCCACACCATATTGTCGTCGGGAGATTTTCCGTTCGTTTGATTGTAAGCCCCTTGTTTAAAATAATTCATTTCGCCGGCATAGGCATTTTCACGTTCGACACCATCGCGGCCGATCGGAAAAAAAATGTCCTTTGTTTGTTGGGGTATCTCCGAAGGGGTCGAAAAATCCGATTGTATCAAGTTCTTGGTGAATTTGACGGTTTCATGACCTTCGCTCATGAATGTAAGGTACATTATTCCCTCGTACACATTGATTTCATAGCGGAATTCCTCACCTAATTCAATACCATTTTCAGGTTCTTCGGGATAGGAAGTCGGGCCATCACCGACAGCCGCCATATCGTAACCCCAAACGGGAATGGAATAATCCCACCTTTTCGAATTGTCTTCCTTGGTGTTGATTTCATAGTTCCAAAACACCGAACCCTTTTTATGCTCGGGGAATTTTTTGTAAAAGATTTTTATAGGTTCGTTTTCATGTCCCTCATCACTATGTATTTGCCCGACTACCACAGAGTAGGATGCTGCGACCCTGGCATCGCCCGAGGTGGAAACGTGCATTACTTTTAAAGTTCCGGTCAATTTGCCTCCCGTTTCCGGGGTCCAATGCTTGATCTGTCCGAGTTCTGTTCTGGTATTGCTTGAAGTTCTCGAGGTAACCCCGGAATTGGGCGTTTTGTACACTACCCAATTCGTATCGCTTTCCTTTTCGACGTAAAAAAACCCTTCCTTCTCGTAATTGGCCAAGTCATCGGTATGGGTACCATCCCCCAACAAAATCTTAAATTCATCCATAAAGGGAATCACGTCGCTGGGATATACCGTGGTCTTGGTATCCTCGGGTTTGTCTTTTTTAGCAGTGTCGAGACAACCGGTCAGAGCTACCAAAAGGCAAAACGCCAAAAGGGAGAGTGCTACCGATGTGTTAATTCTGATTTTCGTTTTATTCATACTTACAGTTTTGTTTTATCCTATTGGTAATCAATACATTAATTTCTGGGGTAGATGCTGCTCCGTTGCGATTTGACCGGAATTTTCGATGGTATTGCCCGATGCGGAGTTGTTCTTGGCACCCCACAGGCGTGCCACGAGTTCGACCTGATTATCAATGAAAGTGTTATCTGAAATAGTTACATTGATAATGCCGTAGGTATTGATCAACACCCCGTTTTTCTCTTGACCCCCACTCTGGGTAAACGTACTGCCGCTGATTATCAGGTTTCCGCCTACGGTAGACTCATCGTATCCGCCACGGTAGTAGTCGATAACATTTTGGTCGACTCCCTCAAACCGGCAATCTAAAATAGCAATGTTTTCCGCATTATAATCGCCTCCGTCGTCATCTTCGGCGGAAAGCTCCAGGCCGTTGTCGCAGTTTTTAATAGTCGTCGATTCGAAACGGATGTCTTCCGCAAAGGAGTATTTGTAAGCTTTGAGCACGTAGTCAAAGTCGGATATTTCAGAGTCCTCGACCGTCAAATTATAAAGGCTGGACATGTTTTGCTTCAAAGTGGCAAAGGCATAGTTTTCGCCGTTGCCCTGTAGCATTACCGATTTCAGGATCAGCCGACCCTTAGGGTTCATTTCAAAGGCCGGGGTTTCGGCCGCTCCGATATAGGATAGTGTCGATTGGCTTAGCGTGTCTGCCGATTGGATGGTCAGTTCTTTCTCAATTTTCAGGGAGGAATCTATCTCGTAACGATTCGAGGTAAGTTCAATGGTGTCTCCGTCATCCGCATCCGCCACTGCGGAAATCAATTCCTCCGGGGTGCTCGCCGAACGGGTTTGCGAATCGGCTTTGGGCGGTGAGGGCTCAAACCAATCGGGACCGTATTGCGACGGGTCCATAATGTCGGGGTTTTGCTCTATAGGTGTATTTATGGCGCCGATCGAATTGTTTTCACCTCTGGAATTCCCGACCAGATCCTTCTCGATTTGATCAAATTCGAATCCATGGTAGACATCAATATCGGTCAGCTCCGAGGATGGGACCCAAATATTTTCTTCGACTTTGGTGATAGAGAAATCCTTTTTTTGGAGTCCGTCTACCCCTTTGAAATCTACCCCCTGATTGTTGATGACATTGCTTTTAAAATCTATGCCGTCGATGGAATCGTGCCGCACGATCGGCATTTGATTTCCCTCGGAGTTATAGATAAGGTTGTTGGCAATAAGGGTTCGTATGGGGGTTTCCGATCGGATTTCGGATGCGGGAAGGACATCCTTTTGATCCAGGTTCGACCCTACCCCAAATTGCCAAGGAGAAGTACAATTGATCCAAGAATTGAAGGCCACCACAACATCCGTAACCTGTAGATACCTGTTTAGAGGTGATTTGGGAATACCGTTCATAACGGCAAGTGGACTCCTAAATGTCTTTCCACTTAAATTATAAAAGTAATTGTTGGTCACCCAATGACCCGTGCCGATCAACCGGATGCCGCCCACGTAAGGTGAGCTTTCGTCACCGATAAAATAGTTCCCGTCTACCGTGCAATAATTACCGTGACGGGTTACTAGAGACCCCTCGCTTTTATAAAATACATTGTTCCTAAATTCATTAAAATTGGTTTTGCTAGAAATAATTTCCACCTCCCCATCGCAATGATCGAACAGGTTATTGGCCACCGAAGTATGACTGGGTGCCATCGAAGTGTAGCTGTTCCCGAGCTGGATGGTTTCGGCACTGGGACCCCCTTTGGGCGGTCTGGGGCCAAAATGGTTATTATTGATTTTGTGGTAGTTTTTGATGCTTTCGTTTCCGGCCAAATCAATCCGAACGGTCGGCCCCCTATTCGATTTTCCGGCCAGATAGCAATGGTCGAGTTGGTTGTACCGCCCTTTGAAAAGCACCCAGAGGTCCTGCTTATTTCTTTGGGATTTGTTGAAATCCTTAATCACACAGTTGGTTACCCGGCTATGGTTGGCCAAGGTGTCCTCGTTAATAAAATATTGGATGACCGATTCGGAAGGGGAAGCGCCATCGGTAAAATAAAGTCCGTCGACCACCAGATGTTCCCCGCCCAGTTTCAAGTTCGATGCTCCCTGCAGAATTACTTCCCCGGGAGTCTCGGCGCGAAGGGTGATGGGCTCTTCTTCCGTACCTAGACCGTAGAGCTTGATTTGGGAATCCTTCCAACTTCCATTTTTCATTACGATTTCAACTCCGGGACCGGCGTTGGCTATTGCAGCGTTCAACTCGTCGATATTGTTTACATAAGTTCCTTCAGTACTTGAGTTTTTTTCACACGAAAATAAAAGCGGAACAATGCAGGTTAGCAGTAAAATATTCTTCATTTCATTATTTTATTGATTCTTATAAATCACTCCATTACCAGTACCACAAGGTTCCGTCTTCCAACCGGGTCACGGGTAAATAGGATCTTTTGTATTCATATTTCAAAGCCTCTTCTTCATCGTACTCTACTCCGAGTCCTGGTTTATCTTCCAAACGGATAAATCCGTTGTCGAACGACAGCGGATGGTCAAAGACACTATTCAATGCTTCCGGTCCAAATCCTATAAATTCCTGTATACCGAAATTAGGCGCCCAAAGATTGAAATGGGCGTGTGCGGCATGACATATAGGGGAAAGATCCGGCGCACCATGGGGAGCCATCCTCACGTTGTACATATCCGCAAAATTTGCGATTTTCTTTAGTGGCGTAATGCCTCCACCGTGGGTAATCGCCATTCTGAGATAGTCGATATTCTGATGGATTATAAGGTCTTTTGCGTCCCATACGGTATTGAAAGTCTCCCCGATGGCCAGGGGTGTAATCGTATGGTTTCTTATTATTTGGTATCCGTCTTGATTGTCGGCAGGTGAAGCATCCTCTAGAAACAGCAACTTGTAGGGTTCCAACAGCTTACCCAAATGTGCCGATTCTATGGGCTTCAGCCTGCTGTGTACATCATGGACCAGTTGGATGTCAAATCCATATTCTTCCCGGGCCCGCTGAAAAAGTTGTGGAATGAAATTCAGGTATTTTGAGGTGGACCAGGGCTGCTCCGGTGGAAGGGGACGGTCGCTCTGAAGCTCGAAATAGTCCTTCTTGTCGCCCAAGGTTCCGTAGGTGCCTTTAAGTTCAGGGATGGCGCATTGCAATCGAACCGCCTTGAAGCCCTTGTCAATTAATTTGCCCAGGTTATCCAGGGTCTCGTCCATAGTTTCGCCGTTGGCATGGCCGTAGGCGGTGATACCCTCCCGGCTTTTGCCACCGAGCAATTGATAGACCGGTTGGTTGGCAATCTTTCCCTTAATGTCCCAAAGGGCCATGTCGACAGCGGCAATGGCGGCCATTGTGATGGGGCCTCTTCTCCAGTAAGCACCTTTGTACAGGTACTGCCAGATGTCCTCGATCCGATGTGGGTCCTTATTGATCAAACAGGGAACCACGTGTTCTTCCAGATAAGCCACTACAGCCATTTCGCGGCCATTTACCGTGGCATCGCCAAGCCCATAAATTCCCTCGTCCGTAATGATTTTTAAGGTGACGAAATTTCTCCCGGGACAACTGACCAGTACTTTGACCTCTTGGACCTTCATAGGTTTGAAATTTTGAGGGGAAAGTCAACAACATGATGATGCTTACATGCTTCGGAAACGCAGTTTCGTTTCAGAGTCGTGCATTCTAAATTCCTGATATTTAATAGATTTTCCTCCAAAGCTATTGCCTGTACCACAAATATACATATATTTGGTAAACCAATCTGGTCAACCAATTTTATTTATTTTATTCCGGCCGTATAAATTCGAACTTAATCCATCATTCAGCCCTGTATGGAATCATTTGGACCTTTTTATAACCCTTTCATTTTGCAGCTCAATTGCCTCGATTAGGAATTTGCAGTGCGGGAAATGCGTCCTCATCGACGCACAATGGCCAAAATCGCGGCGCCAAACAAAAAAGCTAAATGACCTCAATGAAAATAAACAAAAAGAAACGTAAATGAAAAGCAAACTGAAAGTCCTTATTTATGGAACCGGATTTGCCGGTCGGGGTCATGCGGATGCCTTCCGGTCAGCAGATGTCGAGGTTGTAGGGATAGTGGGCAGAACCCCCAAGGTCGTAGAAAGGGTGGCCAAAGAAATGGCCATTCCCTATTCCGGCACGGACTGGCAAAAAGCATTAAAGGAGTGCCGGCCGGATATCGTTTCCATTGCAACCCCCGGTGGCGCCCACTACGAACCGATAACACACGCCATTGAGTTTGGATGTCACGTTTTTAGCGACAAGCCGTTGACCGACAGTGGGTCGACCGCGGTCGAGCTGTACGAACTTGCCAAAACTGAAAATGTAAAAACTGCATTTGCTTCCAGCTTCCGATATATGCCCTGCGTAATGCAAGCCAAACAGTTGGTGGCAAATGGCGCCATAGGCGAACCCGTAGAAGCCGAGTTAATATCACACTTCAATCTGGAACGGGATATCCCCTTCGGATGGTCCCATAGAAAAGAGGATGGTGGCGGTCGTTTGAACAACAATTTTACCCATATGATTTCCATTGCGACCTCGGTCATCGGTGAAAAAATCCTATCGATAATCGGAGAGGTACGGGATGACTTGGGCAAAGCACCGATCGTCGAGGGCGTGCATAATTTCAAGACCAGAAGGGACTTTATCCCCGAAAATCTCGACGATCCCTCGCTCGAATGGGGAGAAAGCAACGTCGAGTGGTCGTATACCGTGCTGGCAAAGCTTGAAAGTGAACTGGCATCCAAACCGGTTTCGGTGTTGTTCAAGCACGGCGGGCTCAACCCGCGGTTCAATGAAGATCACATCGTATTTTACGGCACCAAGGGGGCGATTTATATCAAAGGCCACTATGGCATGGGGCCTCTGTATCTATATGGTGAAAACAAAAATTGGGAGGAGCTGCCCATACCTCGGGAGATTGCCGATGACCAGCCAAAAATCGAGAACGATGGCAATTTCACGAAACACACGGAGCGAAATTGGCATTACTTGGTTAGGGAATTCGTAAAAGAAATCAAAGGGGAACCGGTCGGCCCTTACCAAACCTTCAAGGATGGTAGTCTGTACCAACAACTCATCGAT
>JBAUIP010000277.1:0-2844 GCA_049683055.1 Pricia sp. | reverse complement strand
GTATGCTTCCGGGCCGTCCCGATAGGCCATGGCGACCCGGGCCCATTCCTTTATCCAATCGATTTTTTCGATTTGTGCATCCAGTATATCGGTATCGGGCACGGAACCGTCAGGGGCGAGGCCCTTGGTGAGTGATGCGTAATAATCCAAGATAAATTCCACAAAAATCTCCGCTTCGGTTCCCGATGCATTTATCGCGTCGAGGTTCTCGCTAAGGTACTTGACCATGGCGAATTTCCATCGGGTATCGTCGGTGGTGGCCCCGGCCGTTAGGTTGTGGTCCCAAGTTCCCTCGGGGGACTGTTCCCGCACGGCAGGGGTCAGTCCGGTGATATAGCCGTATTTGAGCTGGATATCCTCCCGGCGCCACATTTCGGTGGATGCGCCCATGGCATCGCCGATGGCCGATCCGACCAAAGCGCCCAGCACCTTGTCGTAGTATTCCTCTTTGGATAATTTCAGGGCCTCTTCGGCGTAGCCTTGTTTTTTCGGGGAGGGAATAATCACGCCGGTCGGAGATTCGTTGCAGGATGCGATAAAGAACAAAATAAGGCCTAAAACCGTGAGATTTTTGAGAACCGTGGATTTTTTGAGAGCCATAAGACTTATGGAGTATTGGGTTGGGATAGACACTTACTTTGCTTATAACCAAGAATAATTCTTACTTCGATACTGGATGTCGCATGAACAAGCATGACGCTATCTTATGTTTTTCAGCCCGTAATGGGTTTGGATTTCCAAGGCTCTCCCGTTCTATTTTATTCAGTACTGATCGGGTAAATACGTGCGGCAAAATCTTCTAATGGCACAAATCAGTCTTTCACTAAAATCAATTTCCGGGCTTTTTTCAGCAGCTTCCTTTTTTCGGCGAGGTCCCGTTCGAGCGGTAGTTGTGCGAGCCCGATCAAGCGACGGATGATTTCAATGCCCGCGACCTGCCCCGTCAGTTTTTTATCCGCTTCGCCCTGATATTTGTCGTGTATCAGGTTCAGATAGCTCTTTTTTCCGGTGGCCATGATAAGATGTGCCGCCATGACCCCAAGGTCGAATTCCGCAAAACCGGGGAAGGCGAATTCAGGGTCGATGACGTAGAGGTTGTCCGCCTCGGTCATCCAACTTCCGGGAAAATAATCGCCGTGCAACAGGGTTTCCCCGGGGGACAGGTATTGTTGCCCGATACTTTCGACCACTGCTTTCAAGTTTGCATCCTCCCTAATAGGGTCGGAAAGTTCTTGCAGTCCCGGTTGTATCCCGTCAAGGTCAAAACCGTTATTTTCCAAAAAGGGAAGCACGAAAATATGCTGATGGTTAAGCTGGCGCATTTCAAGGTTTTGGGGAAAATCGTCACCCATCTTTTTCCGGTGGATCAGTCCGAGAATAAAAATCAGACGGTCGAGTTCCTTGGCCGAGATAGCCCTTTTTTGATAGATGCTGACCATATCCTCACAGCGGCCCAAATCTTCCAAAATCAAGAGATTTTCGGCCGAGTCGTATCCTAAAATGGTGGGGATATGGGCGTTGACCGCGTTATCGCGCACGGCTTGGTAAAAATTCTTTTCCACCGCAATCCGCTCCAACGGTGCCTCGATTTGTTGGTATTTTTGTACGAAGGGCCGCGATTGCTTAAGAATAAAAGAACGCTCGTCGGTCACCACCCGCAACACCACGTTCATATTGCCCTCGCCGGGCTTCTCGACGGAGACAATTTTCTCTTCGGGCCGTAGCCATTCCCTATTTCCAAGATAGGTTTGCAGTTCTGAAATCGGCGTGGCAGTATCGATTGTGGTCAAACCGGAAGTTTTCTGCAAGATACTGAACTCCTTTAAATTTCTCCTTCAAAAAAGTTTAAATAAGCGAGCCCGTGAAAACCAAAAAATCCTCACCGAATGGGTAAGGATTTTTATGTGGTACCTCCAGGAATCGAACCAGGGACACACGGATTTTCAGTCCGTTGCTCTACCAACTGAGCTAAGGTACCGGCCATTAAGAACCGCCAAATAAAGGCGGTTTTAAGAGGATGCAAATATAATTTCAATTTTGCGATATGCAAACAAATTCCCGAAAAAAGGCCGTTGGTTGTAAGCATTTTTTGATCTTTGCAGCATGAACTTGATTATAGATGCCGGAAATACCGCGGTCAAGCTGGCCGTTTTCGATAGGAAGAAGCTCGTTTTCCACCAAAGATCGGAGTTCGAACACGTTGCAAGGCAGGTGAAGGAAATCTGCGACCACTATCCTAAAATCAATCATGGCATTGTATCCTCCTTCGGCAATCTGGACCGTAAGGTAATGGCGGTACTGGCCGTCTTCGCCGAAATGCACGAGCTGGGGCCATCCTCAAAAGTCCCCTTTAAAAATTCATATGCCACACCGCAGACTTTGGGGGTCGACCGGATGGCGCTTGCCACATCCGCCTTTTACCACAATCCCAAGGCCAACACCCTGGTCATCGATGCCGGCACCTGTATCACCTATGATATGGTGAACGATTATGGGGAGTATCTCGGCGGCGCGATATCCCCAGGCCTGAACATGCGCTACAAAGCCCTTCATGGCCAGACCGAAAGGCTTCCTCTTTTACAGCCTGGGGAATTTTCGAACCTCATAGGGAACTCCACCGAAACTGGCATCCATAGCGGCGTTATCAATGGTATGTGCCTTGAAATCGATGGCGTTATCGAACAGTACCTATCCCGTTTTTCCGATTTAACAGTTATTTTAACAGGCGGCGACGCCCCATTTTTGTCAAAGCGGCTAAAAAATACCATCTTTGCCCATTCCAATTTCCTCCTTGAGGGACTGAACTATCTTTTGGAATACAATAAGCGCTAACCAGACCGAGCC
>JBAUIP010000276.1:0-6707 GCA_049683055.1 Pricia sp. | reverse complement strand
GGCCATCCTTTATCAGCTGCTCTGCCAGTGGAAGTACCAGCCAACCGCATCCCATAATTGCAATTTTTTTTGTCATAGTTCGATATCGTTTTTTAATAGCCGCGGTGCAAGGAATTGCAAGTTTGGCCGATGGTTTCGGATACCTATTTCCCTTTTCCGAACTTTATTGTTCTCATGGTCAGGACGGCATCGTTCAAAACAAAGGGCATCGGAATGCTATTTTCCGGCCGCTCCGGCACCTCGAAAAGCGGATGTCCCACCAAATCGTTCGAGGCCTCATACAGGGTCAGTTCCAAGCTTTCATTCTTAGGAAGGCTCAGTCGCAGCTCCGTGGCTTCGTTGTCGCTGATGTAGTGGGTAACCAATTTACTCCTTCGTTTATTGTTCAAATAATGGGAGGAGAGAGGAATACCGTTCACCGTGGCCGAAGTGATGGCCGCATCGTTGGTAAAGATTTCCAGCCGATGTACATTTCTTTGCGGAATAATCCTGATATCAAGCCGGCGTTCTTCGCCGATAATCGTATCCGAAATTGTCTCGATGAAGGGCTCCGCGATACTCTTTAATGGAGCATCTGCTATATAACTGAATCCCGAACTATACTTGCTACTTATGGTTTTCAGGCTTCCTATTTCTGGACGTTTTTTTTCATCCTTGAAAAAAGGACGGTTCCAGTCGATCAGCACCTCGTCGTAGGTCGCCCAGTAAGCGGAATTATCATCCTCGTTCAACAGATATACCAAACTGCTGGGTTTTGCTTTATCCGCATTAAAACCGGAATCGAAATGGGCGGATGCCACACATCCGAAGAACAGAACGAAACCGAGATAGGAGAGGATTTTCTTGTTCCGATAAAATCCGAATACCGGAAGCAGCAAAAAGAAGGTCAAGGTCGTCAGCAGGGTAGAGGCGACCAACATTTTCAGGCCGAGGCCGACCGTAAAACCTTCGATCAGGGGCGCGTACAGCCATAAGGCGGGCAAGGCGAGGAATACCATTAAAAATAGGTCCGGTCTTTTTTGGTTCAGGACGATAAACCAACTCGCCAGAACAGCGAAAACCGGGACGATAAAAAATGCGGCTCCCGGAAGGTACGCCGACAGCGCGGCGCAAAAGACCAACCACAAAGCGATAGGGGCTACCAACAAGTTACAAACCGTGATTTCACGGAACTTGTAATAGACCCCGAAACAGATTGCGAGGGAAAAAACCGTAAAGGCGGCAATGTAGTTGTGTCCGTTGTAAGTAAACCCGTGTAGCATATCCTGATAGGCGGGATACATCCATTTCAGGGCCGACCACGCATACCATCCCACCGCGCCGTTGATGGCCAGGCTAATTAGCAGGGGAACGAATCCGGCCAAAACACCTTTGATATGTAGGGTTTTGCGCCGGAATCCCGAAATTAGTAAGATTACGAATAGAATCAGGGCTGCACCGAACATGGGCCAAATATAATCGAAGGTATACGAGACCATTCCGAAAAACGGGATGTTGAAATAGACGTAGTCGTTCAGGCTTTTAAGTGCGGTAAGATCGGCCTGGCTGAAATGATGGAGCAGCGGCATGAGGTAGCTGCCTTGATGGGCCAAGGTGTTTTTATCCAGTCGCTCATGGGTGTCCTGTGCCGTGTGATAATCGAAGTGGTCATCGATAAAGGCGAAGTTAAAGCCGTCGATATCGCGGTCTTCGCGAAAAACGGTCAGGTCGGTATCGTTGGGCAGCAGTTTATAGATGCTGTAATAAAGGGAGTTCGCCATAGGGTATTCAGGGTTGGCTTCTATAAATTCCCGCAATAGATTTTGGTTGCCCCGGTTCGTCTCAATAAAGGCATAGCTGGGTCCACCGCTGCCCCGGGCTTCGAAGTTGAGTACCAGTCCGACTTCCTTCGCCCAAGGATGTTCGTTCACAAAAAGCCGCGCCCCGTTGAGGCCCAGTTCCTCGGCATCCGAGATTAGGATGATGATGTCATTTTTTGGGGTTTTGTTCGCCGCCAAGAAGGCTCGGACGCTTTCCAAAATAGTGGCGACCCCGCTTCCGGCGTCGCTCGCGCCCAAAGAGGAATGGGGATTGCTGTCGTAATGTGAAAGCAACAACAGCGCTTTCCGGTTTTCAACTTCCTTTTTTTCACTATTACCTCCTCGGACATTCCCCGCTCCTCGAACTTCAATTTCTGCTTCCCCCTTCAAACGATCAACACTTTCAATTTCTTGGTTACCCCCTTTGCTTTGTGATACTCGTTCGTTTTCAACTATTTTTTTATTTCCCGCCCCTTCGATTCTGACCAAAATGTTAATCGCCTTACTGAGGTTGCCCCAATCGCCGACAGTATATCTCTCTTGAACCGAGGTTTTCAATCCCATCTTTTCCAACTCGTCAATGATATATTCCCGAACCTCAACATGGGCGGGAGAACCGACCGCATGGGGCCGTTGCGAAATCGCTTTGACGTGCTGCAAAGCCCTATCTGTAGAAAATAAGGTGTCGGAAACCGATGCGTCGCTCCGATACACTGGCATCGAGGACCGAAAACACCAATATACGGCAATGACAATGAGAAGAATGGAGATTACGGATGCGAATTTTTTCATCAGGTTCGTTCGTTGGGCAAAGACATTCACTTGTTGGAGAGCATATCGGGTCGCTGGATAAAAGTATTAAATTCCCTGAGTTTCCGACGGTATGATAATGAGTTGTTTTTCCGACCATATTGTAGTGCGATTAGTGTTAAAATTCATAGATTCTCAGCATCGGTCTTAAAAATTTGTCGAATGCATTGAAAAATTGTTTATATTACCTGATTAACCGTGCTTGCCAAGAGGCGGGCTAAAAACCAAATCGACATGGGAATCAAAAGCTTTCAAGGGCCAAGGGCCAAAACAGTTTCGAAAAAGGAATACAAGGCACCCATTCTGGTGACGGATTATATGACCCGAAAACTAGTGACATTCACCCCGGAACAGTCCATTCTCGAGGTCATGGAACTCTTTACCAAACATAATATTTCCGGTGGACCGGTCATGGATGACAACGGATTTCTAGTGGGCATTATCTCCGAGGCGGATTGTATGAAGACCATTTCTGAAAGTCGGTACTTCAACCAGCCGATTTTGGATAAAAGTGTCGAAAAGTTTATGAGCAAAGAGGTCGAGACGATTCCACATGACATTAGCATCTTCGATGCCGCCGGTATTTTTGCCAAACACAACCGACGAAGGCTTCCCGTCATGAAAGACGGACTGCTGGTCGGCCAGATCAGCCGTAAGGATGTAGTCATAGCCGCCTTGAAATTGAGCGGGCAAAATTGGTAGGGTTGCTCACACAGGTGGTTCTTCAGAATTAAAACACCAATTTTCAGCAACATTTGATATGTAAAATCCAGAAGGCTTTACTTAGGTCATTCCGAGTAAACCTAAAGGCTCTGTGGTCAGATGAAGTTGATTGTCAAAACTAGCTTGTTATATGGTAGCCAATGAGTTACTCCCTCTTCACAATCATATAATAATCATTGTCCAGCGGCAGATAGCCCAAGTCGTAGACAAAATAGTAGATAGTTCCCTTCTTAGTGGTATAGAGATTAGTGATAAACTCGAAATCAAATCCTTTGTCCATTAATCGAGTGCGGGTGGTGCGGGTTTTTCCGTCGCTAAGAGGGAAGCTGTCCAGTATGCGATAATTTTTTCGTAGCCTGTTATTAATGTTGCGGATGAGGTTCTTGCTGTCTTTGTTGACCTTGTTGTGATAGGCGTTGCGGCAATAGTCCGAGCAGAACTTTTTGTCTACCCGGCCCATGATCTCGGTGCCGCATTCCTCACACTTTTTCTTCACTTCTGCTGTTTCTGGTTCCGATTCTGGTCGCGCGTAAAATTGAACTGCACTTCATCCGCCGTGCCATCGTCGTTCTCTATCAACGCGTAGATGTTGATTTCATTGTCCGAGACTTCCTCAAAAGTGAACCCCTCGAAATACATCCGGTTGCCATCCCGCTTCACAAATCGGAATTGCTGCACCTCGTCTTTTTCCTCCCATCCCTTTAAATCCTTGTGAAAATGCTTGAGTTCGTAGATTAGGGTCCTGTCGATCTGGCGGATATGGCCAAGTTCATAAAACCCCACCTCACCGTCCACGACCAGTTTAAAGGAAAACATCATCGAACCTCCCAATGGAGGGCCCCAGATTTCTTGTGTGATGCCGCCGAAGGCCTCGCCTTTCCAGTGCCCCTCCATCCATGCGATTTCCGAAAGTTGGGCATCTGGGGATGTTTCATCCTCTGGAAGTGAAACGGTATTTTGGGCCTTGGCGCCGAAGGAAACAAAGAACAGTAAAAAGTGTACAGCTTTCATAATGTTGGTTTTAAGTCGGATACAAGATACTGATTATCTGTTGCCGTGGATTCTTACTGGGACATTTTTTGCATCGGCCGAGGCCTCTTTAAAATTGCTTTGTAAAAGTTTAAGGACAACGATATCCGCTGATATTGGAATCTTATGCACTGTTCCTCAGGGAGAATATTACTGTTTCGAGCCAACTTTTGTTCACAGGTTCAAAATTATTCTTCAATAATGATTTCATACTTCCGGATCAGCCCAAGAACCCCATCCTTCGAAAATTTGGCTTTTTTAATCCGATTGTTTTCCGGGTCGATGCTGAAGTTCATCGCGGTTCTAAAGTCGGATTTCTCCAAAATGCTGCGGTCGAAAATCGCCTTGCCCAAATCGCAATGGTCGAAGGATGCGTGGGTCAAATCCGTTTCCGTGAAATCGACTTCGATCAATTTACAATCCTTAAACTCTTGGTTTTTCAGGTTGAGCGCGTAAAATGAGGATAGATTAAGGGTGCAGTCGTCAAAACTGAAATCCATCAGAAAGTCGCTGCAATCCTCAAATTGGAGTCCCATCATTTTGCAATAGGAGAACGAGACTTCCTTGAACGTAGTATGTTTCAGGTTCGCGTTGCTAAGGTTGCAATCGATGAACTCGCACTCCATAAAATTCTGGTTATCGAGGTAGCCATCGGCGAAATTACATCCTTTGAAAACGCAAAGCTCATAGTCGCCTTGGGGTAGGCGGGTTTGGGTGTAGTCTTTGCCTTGGAACGTTTGGTCCGCGATAAATGGTTTGTCCATCCCTTCAATCATTAAAAATACCCCCGACGGCCCTTCCTCGAGAATTTATTTTTGTTCCAATAAATGGTTCACGTTGGCCAGCACCTCTTCGAATTTCGCAATATCCTTCTCCAAAACCCCTCGGATTTTCGCTCTCATGGCGAGCATTTCGGTATGGGCGGAAACCACTTGATGGGTGATGAGGTCCACTTTGTTGGCTTGTGCGTTGGATGCTATAAAAGGGGAAATTCCTGAGGCCAGATTTTCAACATGGCCCACGAGTTCTTGCCGATTTTTGAGCTGGGTCGGATGCCCTTCTTCGTTGAGATGAAAAATGGATTTGTTTTGGAGGAAGCCGGATGTCCAATTGCTGTAAAAATTCTTGTATTCGGAATTTTTAGGGTCGTCTCCCGGCGTCGAAAAAAAAGGGTTGGAACGCAAAAGCCGCCATTGGGAAAAGTCGTTTTTTCTCTTTTGATAGTTGGTCTGGAAGTAATTGATTTCTTTGGATATATAGGAGTGATAGTCGCCGAAAAAATTGGAATCGATTAAAAAGGACTTGAAATCCTCAAACTTGTCCTTTCGATTCTTGGCATAGAAACGGTTCAAATCCACCAGACTGACTTTCTTCAAAAACTTGTCGTTCAGCGAGGCGGACAGAACGGGATTGACGAAGTTGTCCAAGTCTAAGGATCGATTGAATTCCTTGAGGTCCTCAATGGCATCCACTATCGAGTCCTTAAATTCAGGCAGCGAGGCCTGAAAGAAATCAAAGGCATCGTTCGCCTTGTCCCTGCGCTGTTTTAGGTAGAGCAGGTACGCTATCACGACCCCAAAAATGGCCAATAGAACGGCAATCCCATCGATGAGCATGGACCATTGGTTGGGGTCCAGGCTCCAATCTTCGTGAATGACATAGTATTTTTCAGGGTTCTGGTTCACTGATTTACGTTTTTATGAGGATGGAATTATCCGCTTTGTGGAGCATCCCATTTAAACATACAAGATAATCCTAAAATAAATAATATCCCTCTAAATTTTAAACATCTGAAATCCAATTGAATAAAAGTTTTCAAACACTTACAAACGTTTACAAACGAAAGTAATTATTTCCCAACCGGATAGCATTTGGAGGCCGCCATATGTTTGTCCTGTCGAACGAAAGTCGTTTGATTGCATTAACTGTTTAACCTTAAAAACAAGTATTATGAACGCAATTAAAAACAGAGTACAGTTGATCGGTAACCTGGGCCAAGACCCGGAAGTAGTCACCCTCGAGAGCGGCAGCAAGCTCGCTAAATTTTCACTCGCCACCAGCGATTATTACAAAAACGCGAAAGGAGAAAAAGTCGAGGATACCCAATGGCACAATATCGTCGCCTGGGGCAAGACCGCCGAAATCGTCGAGAGCTATCTGACCAAAGGCAAACAGGTCGCGGTAGAGGGCAAATTGATTCACCGCACCTACGAGACCAAGGAGGGCGAAAAGCGATATTATACCGAGGTCAAATGCAACGAGCTTTTGATGTTGGGGAAGTAGGATTCTATATTTTTTATCTGGAACTTTTTAGAATTGGAGGTCACGATTTGTGACCTCCAATTA
>JBAUIP010000275.1:0-7389 GCA_049683055.1 Pricia sp. | reverse complement strand
AATGCAATGCTATGCATATCGCTGACATCACGGTGGCCGATAAGGTCGAAATCCGACCCATCACCGGGACCGACATTTATCTTATGGGAAGCAGCATAGTCCTGCAAATGCTTTTCGTGGTGTTCCGCCGTTTTTGCCGCTGCGGGCCCCCGAAAATCCCAAATCAATTTGAGTTGTCTTTCCATCCTTTAAAGCGGTAAAAATACCAAATTTCGGCTCGGCATCCTCAAATCTAGCCTTGCCATCCCCAAATTTTTCCTATGGAATTCGTAAAATTATCCCTTGGCATCCCAAAATCACCCCGTCCCATCCCCAAAATTCTGTTAAGTAATAATAAGGTATACTTGCGCAGCGTTCCCCTTTTACTATTTTTGCGGAATGAAATTTGAGGTATTCCCCTTGAAAAATCTATGGCTATACCTTGGCGCGGCGCTGATTTTTATGGGCTGTGATTTCCTTTGGAAGGAAAAAGACCCGGAAGCGCTGGCCCGTGTCGGTGAATATTACCTCTATCGCGACGAGGTGGAACGGGCCATGGGCACCGAAATGTCGAAAGAGGATAGCGCTGCTTTTGTCACGGAATACATCAATAATTGGGCTTCGAAGCAATTGATGCTCGACAAGGCCAGAATCAATCTGCCCGAAGAAAAACTGGCGGATTACGATGCGCTGGTCTCCAATTATCGCGTCGATCTCTATACCCGTGCCTATAAGGAGGCCTTGGTGCAAAAGGGCAGCGATTCTCTGGTAACCGAGGCACAGCTCAAGCAGTTCTATGAGGATGAAAAGGATAATTTCCGGCTGCACGAAATGGTGGCGAAACTCCGTTTCGTCGCTTTGCCGAAAGATTTTATCAACAAGGTCGAAGTGGCGGAGCGCTTAAAGAATTTCGGGGAAAAAGACCAAACTGTGCTTGATTCCATCAGTGTACAGTTCCGGAAAAAGAATTTTAACGATTCCGTTTGGGTGCCTGCCTCAAGGTTAATGCAGGAAATTCCGCCATTAACGATCGATAACATCGAAACTCGTCTCAAAAAAGACGAGTTTTTGAACCTTGAGGATGACAATGGGGTCTACTTGGCCAAAATTCTCGAAGTCAAAAAGGTGAACGATATTGCACCGCTGTCCTTCATCGAGCCCCAGATTGAACAGGTGCTATTGAACCGCCGCCGATTGGACTATCTGCGGAATCTGGAAACCGATATCATCGACGAGGCCATACAGGAAAACGAATTTGAAGTATATGAACAGGATAAAAAAAATACACAGGATGAACAGGACCAAGAATAGAAGTAATCCCACCATCAAATTTGGATGGTTTGCAGGAATTTTCTGCCTCTGCGGGATGGTTTTTGCACAAGAGACCACTGAATTGCCCGACACCCAAGTAGAACCGGACGAGCCCGTTCTGGAAGCGAGCGTAGATGTAAAAAGGGATACCGCCCGAAACTTTAAAAAGATTAAATTGGACGGAATAGCCGCCGTAGTAGGGGATTATGTGATATTGGATTCCGATATCGAAAAGACCTTGCTCGACCTCAAGAGCCAAGGCGCGTCTACCGAAGATGTAACTCGATGTGGACTGCTAGGCAAATTGATGGAGGATCGGCTTTACGCCCATCAAGCGGTACAGGATAGTCTTTTGGTCTCCGACGATGAGGTTGCAGCGACCACCGAACGGCAAATCCAATCTTTCGTGCAACAGACCGGTTCCATGGACAAGCTATTGAAGTTCTACCGAAAGGAAGACGAGGCCAGCCTGCGGGAGGACATCAACGAAATCAACAAACTCAGAATGTTGTCGGAAAAAATGCAGACCAGCATTGTTGAAAAAATAGAGATTACGCCAGAAGAAGTGCGTCAGTTTTACAACAACATTCCCGAGGGGGAGCGACCGGTGTTCGGAGCGGAAATGGAAATTGCGCAGATTGTCAAAGCACCCAAACCTACCGAGAAGGAGAAGCAGGTGGTCGTCGATAAATTGAACCGGATACGGGCCGATGTGCTCGACAATGATGCTAGTTTTAGCGTAAAGGCTATTTTGTATTCCGAAGATCCCGGATCGAAATCCGACGGTGGTTTTTATAGCATCACCAAGGACACCGGTTTCGACAAGACATTTAAAGACGTGACCTTTAGTCTTAACGAGGGCGAAATTTCGGAACCCGTCGAGACTCCCTTCGGATACCATATTATCTATTTGGAAAAAATTAGGGGACAAGAGCGTGACCTTCGGCACATTCTAATGCAGCCCGAAATTTCGAGTACCGCATTGGACAAGGTAAAAGCGGAACTCGACACCATCAGGAAACAGATTATGGAGGGTAAATATACCTTTGCGGAGGCCGCCCTTAACTTTTCGGATGAGAAGGAGACCAAGTTTGACGGGGGACTTCTTAGAAATCCCGTGAACTACGATTCCCGTTTTGAACTGACCAAGATGGATCCTGCGCTTTACAACCAGGTGCGCAATTTGAAGGATGATGAAATTTCCTATCCTATTTTGGAGGAAGATCCCCGTGGAGGTGGCCCAAAATACAAGCTTTTAAAAATCACCAACCGCTACGATGAGCACAAGGCCGATTTTTCTAAGGACTATATTAAAATCCAAGAGTTGGCCAAAACGGAAAAGCAGTACAAAGCAATCAAAAAGTGGATGGACAAGCATATCAACGATACCTATATTAGTGTGAACGATGCCAATAGG
This sequence comes from Pricia sp., assembly GCA_049683055.1. Lineage (GTDB taxonomy): Bacteria > Bacteroidota > Bacteroidia > Flavobacteriales > Flavobacteriaceae > Pricia. Next base: position 4,682 of record JBAUIP010000275.1, on the reverse strand, counting down.
GAATGTGATTTCGCCAATAATTGGGTAAAGGACTAAAGCATGTCAGATGTAGCTGCGATTAACAAACTGGTCGAAAAACACAAGGCCCTCAAACAGGAAATTGCCAAGGTGATTGTTGGCCAGACGGTGGTCATAGACCAGATTCTGCTGAGCATCTATACCGGTGGGCATTCTCTTTTGATCGGGGTACCCGGGCTGGCCAAAACATTAATGGTCAATACCATTGCCCAAGCTTTGGGACTGGATTTTAAACGTATCCAATTCACACCGGACCTGATGCCCAGCGACATTCTTGGGAGCGAGGTGCTAGATCAAAGCCGGAATTTTAAGTTCATCAAGGGGCCCATTTTTGCCAATATCATCCTGGCGGACGAAATTAATCGAACACCCCCGAAGACCCAGGCCGCCCTGCTCGAGGCCATGCAGGAACGGGCGGTAACCATCGCCGGGCAGCAGCACAAACTCGAACTTCCCTATTTTGTGTTGGCCACCCAGAATCCTATAGAGCAGGAGGGTACCTACCCCTTGCCCGAGGCCCAGCTCGACCGGTTTATGTTCGCAATTGCGTTGGAGTATCCGTCCATCGAAGAAGAAATGCAGGTGGTCAAGAGTACTACCTCCGACGTTCGCGCGACCGTCGATGCTCTTTTTACTGCCGAGGAGATTTTGGAAATCCAGCATCTGGTTCGCCGAATTCCCGTGCCTGACAACGTGGTAGAATACACTGTAAAACTGGTCAACGGTACCCGGCCCAATTTGCCGTCGGCATCCGACTACGTCAAGCAGTTCATCGATTGGGGGGCGGGTCCGCGTGCCTCGCAGAACCTGGTGTTGGCCGCCAAGGCGCACGCCGCGATCAACGGAAAGTTCTCTCCCGATATCGAGAATGTCCAAGCCGTTGCGATGGGCATCCTACGGCATCGTATTATCAAAAACTACAAGGCCGAGGCCGAGGGAATTTCGGAGGAAGATATCATTGGAAAACTGCTGTAGCGCAGTGCATCCTTTTTTCGTAATTTTGCATACAAGAAAACAACCATAAAACATACGATACAATGGCATTCGACATAGACATGATCAAAGGGGTGTACGCCAAGATGGCGGAACGTGTGGACAAGGCGCGCGAGATAACCGGAAAGCCCCTGACCCTTTCGGAAAAAATTCTATATTCCCATTTGTGGGACGGGGAACCCACCAAGGCCTTCCAGCGGTCGAAAGACTATGTAGATTTTGCCCCCGACCGTATTGCCTGTCAAGATGCTACCGCCCAAATGGCGCTATTGCAGTTCATGCAGGCCGGCAAGCCCCAAGTGGCCGTACCTACCACTGTTCATTGCGACCACCTTATTCAAGCTAAAAGTGGGGCTGCGGCGGATTTGAAATCCGCAAACAGCACTAGTGCCGAGGTGTTCGACTTTTTGGAATCCGTTTCCAATAAGTATGGTATCGGATTTTGGAAACCGGGTGCGGGTATCATTCACCAAGTGGTATTGGAAAATTACGCTTTTCCCGGCGGGATGATGATCGGTACCGATTCGCATACGGTCAACGCTGGCGGATTGGGCATGGTCGCCATCGGGGTCGGTGGTGCCGATGCCGTCGATGTCATGGCGGGAATGGCTTGGGAACTGAAGTTTCCCAAATTGATCGGAGTCAAATTGACCGGAAATATTTCAGGATGGACTTCCGCCAAGGACGTTATCTTAAAAGTAGCCGGTATTTTGACCGTCAAGGGAGGTACCGGAGCCATTATCGAATACTTTGGGGAGGGTGCCAAAAATCTTTCCTGTACGGGTAAGGGAACCATCTGTAATATGGGTGCCGAAGTGGGGGCAACAACCTCCACCTTCGGATATGATGATTCCATGGAGCGCTACCTGCGGGCGACCGATAGGAGCAAGGTGGCCGATGAAGCCAATAAAATTCGGGAACACCTGACCGCCGACGATGAGGTTTACGAAAATCCCGAGCAGTACTTCGATGAACTGATCGAAATCAATCTGGATGAATTGCGGCCACATTTGAACGGTCCGTTTACCCCTGATTTGGCCACTCCTGTGGGTGAGTTGGGCATTAAAGCGAAAGAAAACGATTGGCCGATCAATGTGGATTGGGGCCTGATCGGTTCGTGTACGAATTCTTCTTACGAAGATTTGACCCGCGCGGCTTCCATCGCCAAGCAGGCGGTGACGAAAAGGATAAAACCGAAGTCCGATTTCGGAATCAACCCCGGTTCCGAGCAGATTCGGTTTACCGCACAGCGCGACGGGCTGCTCCAGATTTTTGAGGATCTGGGAGCGACCATATTTACGAATGCCTGCGGCCCCTGTATAGGTCAGTGGGACCGTAGCGATATGAAGGGCGACGAAAAAAACACCATTGTACATTCCTTTAATAGGAATTTCTCCAAAAGGGCCAATGGCAACCCCAATACCCATGCATTTGTAGGATCGCCGGAGATGGTGGCCGCTATCGCGATATCCGGGAAACTGGACTTCGACCCGATGAACGATACGCTCATAAACGAAGATGGTGAAGAGGTGAAATTGGACGAGCCGATGGGCATTGAACTGCCCACCAAAGGTTTCGAAGTCGAGGATGCCGGATATCTGGCACCACGGGAAGACGGTTCCGACGTTGAGGTGAAGGTGGCCAAGGACTCCGAACGGTTGGAGCTTCTAGAACCTTTCGAGCCCATTACCGCAGATGAACTGCAAGGTGTTCGATTGCTGATTAAAGCCTTTGGAAAGTGTACCACGGACCATATTTCCATGGCGGGGCCCTGGTTGCGTTTCCGCGGCCATTTGGATAACATCGCGAACAACACGCTTATCGGAGCGGTCAATGCCTTCAATAAAAAGACCAATTTTGTCAAGAACCAGTTGACCGGCGAATACGGTGGGGTACCCGATGTACAGAGAAAATACAAGGCGAAAGGAATCAAGACCATAGTCGTAGGGGACCATAATTACGGGGAGGGCTCATCTCGCGAACATGCTGCCATGCAGCCCCGATTTTTGGGAGTCGCCGCAGTATTGGTAAAATCCTTCGCCCGTATTCACGAGACCAATTTGAAAAAGCAAGGTATGTTGGGCTTAACCTTTGCCAATGAAAAGGATTATGACCTGATTCAGGAAGACGATACCTTCAACTTTATAGATATAGAGGATTTTGCGCCCGATAAACCCTTGACCATTGAAGTGGTACACGACGATGGCAGTAAAGATACCATCAAGGCGAACCATACCTACAACGCTGCCCAGATTGGCTGGTTTAAGGAAGGTTCCGCGTTGAACGTAATCAAAAGGGAGAACGCGGCGTAGTGCATTCAGTATATTAGAATGTATGCGCGCGCGACCCAGTAACGAGTTGAACTTAGGAACAATTGCGGTCGCGGCTTGGAAACACGTTGAATACAGGCATAATTGCGAGCGCAGCGAAGCAATCCGTTGAACATTCTGTAAAGTTCGATGGATTGCTTTTCTGTATAAAGACCTTCGGAATAAATTCAGCAATTCGGCCAAAGTCACGAATAACCTAGTTTTTGACCCATTGCAAGACCACAAAATGAAAAGGAAAACCATCTACACCCTGCTGGTCATCACTTTTATCCTTTCCTTTTTTGTTACACCGCTAGGCGATTTCGCCAAAAGCGAACTGATGCGGTTGAATGCCTCTCCGCCCGAAATTATCGCCGCCGATAATCAAGAGCGATTACCCTACTACAACTGGCGACTACGTGATGCCGATGGAGAGTATTTAAACTTCGCCAAGTCAAAGGGTCACGTGGTTTTCATCCATTTTTGGGCCACTTGGCATACCCCGAGCGCTTCGGAGCTTCAGGACATTCAAAAACTATACGAAGAATACCACGATAAAGTGGATTTTTACATCGTGACGAATGAGGAACGCTTTCCAGTGGAAGAATTTATGGAGAAAAAAGCATATACTTTTCCCATCACCTACCGCATCGTCGATGAACCTTCACCTCTGGAAATTCCCGATCCTTCGGGCGCTTATCTCATCGACCGAGAGGGAGATATTGTTATCCAAACAGTCGAAATACAAGATTGGTACAACGAAGAAGTGACCGGGCTCTTAGACAGCTTGGTGGTAGCACCTAACCTCAAACCATGAAACGTTCGTCGTTGTATATGCTATTGATACTTCTCCTTTTAGGGGCTTTGGCCTATTTTTTCACTCCCTTGGGCCCCAGGGCAAGAGGTTATGCCGGTAGATTGTGGTCTAAAAGTGCGGTGGCGTTCAAAACGGATAGGCAACTAGACGAAAACGCATATCGTTGGTTGCTGACCGACATCGACGGAAATGCTTACAATCTTAAAAAGGCAAAGGGACAAGCGATTTTCCTGAACTTTTGGGCAACCTGGTGCGGACCCTGTCTAAAAGAAATGCCCGATATTCAGAAACTTTATGATGATTATGGAGAAAAGGTCACCTTTTTGCTGGTCACTCAAGAAGATACCGAAAAGGTAGAGGCTTTTATGAAGAAAAAGAATTATCGTTTACCAATCTATTTCACCGATAAAGAGGATATTCCCGAAGAAATCGCATCAAAATCCTTACCCACCACCTACATTATCGACGCAACGGGAAAAATCGTCCGCGCCGAGACCGGAGCCACGAACTGGAACAGCGACGAGGTTCGGAGATTATTTGAGCTG
>JBAUIP010000274.1:0-14615 GCA_049683055.1 Pricia sp. | reverse complement strand
GTCTTGTCCATCAATCCATCCTTTTGCAACTGATCTAAAATTTCGCCGACCCATTGGTCTACCGAGTGGATGTTATCGTACTGTCGCGCGATATCCGACCGTACCGTTGGCGTATCGGGGTAGTAGGGAGGGACTTCGACACTTTTTGGGTCCGTCACTTTCGGGGAGGATTCCCTGAAGGTCTTGCTTTCGTGGGTTATCCCGCTGTTAAAGACCGAAAAAAAAGGCGTTTTTTTAGAGGGACGGTTTCTCCAATGCGCATTGTCGTTACTTTCGTCCCAAGCGGTAACTGGAGTTTTAAACTGGTAATCGGTCTTGGAGTTGTTGGTGCAGTAATAGCCTTTTTCCCTCAAAAATTCGGTAAAGCATTTTACCCCTGCCGGGGGCGTAGCTTCATAAACGGGGATGGCCAGTAGTTCGGGATCTGTAATCTGGTCCAGGGCACTCGTCCTTTTATGGGTTCTCATGGCCATGGCGCCGGTCGAGGTAGGATACATTCCGGTAATCAAGGTATGCCGATTGGGGGCGCATACGCCGTAGGTGCCATAGGCATTGGTGTAGCGCACTCCTTCTGCCGCAAGGCGATCGATGTTGGGCGTCGCGACCGTGGAATCTCCGTAGCATCCCAACCGTGGACTCATATCCTCTACCGTAATCCAAAGGACGTTGTATTGTTCTTGCCCAAAAATGTCGCCGGTAAAGAGAAATAAAATTCCCAAAATTGTTAGGTGAAAACTACTTCGGATCAATTTTCGTTTTAAAGGTCCCATCATGTCAATTATTATTTTTCCGGTTGTTTCTCGAACCATCTTTTGAAGCACCGGGCTTAGGAAATTTTCGTATCGGGGAATACCGTTTGTAACTATCGAAAATTTCGGTGTCGGGCCCCACCATGCGTGGATCTTTAAAGCTTTTCAATGTCTCTACCAGTTCGACCTTCATCCTGTTTTTGACATCCGAAAAATTCGGGTTCCCTGCCAGATTGTTGAGACATGACGGGTCTTTTTGAACATTGAACAGTTCGAATTCCGGTCGTTTGTCAAAAGAGAGGTCGTAAAAAGGTTTTGTTTTCTTGTCATCCGCATGTTCCAATAGATACCTTTTAGTGGGACTTTCGTCGACATCAGTAAAGGCGCCCATCGGATGGTAGGTTCCATCAGTTTCAATCCCGTTCACGGGTAGGAGTTTCGTGGTGTCCTTCGGATCGAACTTTTGTGACGCGCCTGCTGGCCATCGCTCCGGGCGCATGTTCCAGATGTAAAGGAAATCGGTACTGCGGATGGCGCGCTGGGGATAGCCCCAATTTTGATATCGGGAGGAAGAGTGGCGTTCCCTTGAGGAAATGGCGTAGGTCTCATCGTCCCGGACCGATCCTTCCTTTTTTGATTGGAGCAGGTCCAAAAAACTTTTACCCGATATGGGCATCATCCCATTGGGACTTTTTCCGGTGATTTCCAACAGGGTCGGTGCTAGGTCTACAAAAGAAATTGGGTCATCCACCGTCCTTCCCCTTGGGTAATTTGCAGGATATCGGACGGCCATCGGAACATGGATCCCGTACTCGTAACCGTTTGCCTTGGCCCGCGGGAAGGGTTTGCCGTTATCGGAGGTAACAATAACAATGGTGTTATCGAGTTCGCCAATTTCCTCTAAATACGCTAACATTTTGCCCAAATGGGTATCGAACCATTCCACCTCCACCGCATAGTCCAATAGGTCGCCACGAATTTCCTCATTGTCCGGCAAAAATGCCGGTACCTCGATGTCTTCAAGTTGTTTTCCCATTCGTTTCCAAGAGCCTTTCTCATAGCCTCGATGTGGCTCGCGTGCACCGTACCAAAAGAAAAAAGGTTTTTCACCCCGAACGTTTTCGATAAAATATTTGAAATTCGCGGAATAATCGGTGTTGGATATGTGGTCGGTATGGCCCTTCAGTTCAGCTATTTTCTCTTCGCTATATTTGATGTTGGAATGTTCGATTCCCCCGGCATTGGTAGTTCTCCGAAGGGAATCGTTTTCGTCCCTGGCATACTGAAAGGGATTCACACCTTTTCCGGTGCGCCCGGTAGCATATCCGCCTTTCTCCAACACATCGATAAAGGGGACATATTTTTTGAGCCATGCCGAGGCGTGTTGCCCGGCCTGCTCGTTCTGCCACGGATATCGACCCGTTACGATAGCACTTCTCGAGGGCGCACAACCGGGGGACCCTGCGATGCAGTTGGCAAAATAGACCCCTTCGCGGGCCACCCGGTCAAAGGCGGGGGTGTTGACGAATTTGCTTCCTGCGAAACTCGTATGGGCGAAGGACTGGTCGTCACTGATGGCGAAAAGGATGTTGGGGGGTCGGGGTTCCGATTGGCTTGACACCTTACCCGAAAAGCTCAATGAGAATAGCACTACCAAAACGATAAATTGAATGTTTCTCGAATGCATGTAGCTAGTTATTCTGTCAAAAAAATATGGCTGTTCAATTAACGCACTCAATCAGAAATCTCACTGGTCTGGCCAAAATTTGACATGTATATTCAGACAGACGGTAATAAGAATAATTTACATTTGGTCATCCTCAAAAGCCGCATCATAATCTGGATTTTTCTCTAATGGAACCGGCGCTCCTGTGTCTTTGCGCCAAGTAATCAGGCTATCGTGCAATTGCTTTGTTTTTTCAGGATACTCCTGGGCCACGTTCTGTTCTTCCCCAATATCCTCCTTCAAATTGTAGAGCTCGAGTCCGCCATCCTCAAAATATTCGTGCAGTTTCCAGTCCCCGGAGATGATGACCGAACCAGGGCGGGTACGGAAAAGGGGGTCGCGGCCGTCGTCGTGTTCCTTACTGTAGGCCTGAAGATAAATGGGGAAATGAAAGAACAAATCCCTTTCCGCCAGTTTTTCACCCTTAAAAATCGGGGCAAGGTCCAATCCATCAAGATTATCGGCTTTTTTCGGGGGATTCACAATGTTTTGTAAAGTAGGATAAAAATCCAGATGACTCACCTGCGTGTCGGAGGTAGAACCCGGTTCGATGTTCCCCGGCCATTTGATGATTAAAGGCTCTCGAATGCCCCCTTCATAATAAGAGCCCTTGCCCGCCCGTAAGGGATTCTGTTCGGAAACCTCCCGAATTCCTCCATTATCCGAAGTAAATAGGACGAAGGTATTTTCCTCCAACCCGCTGGCCTTGATTTTATCCAGCAATTTGCCCACATTTTCATCCATGGAAGCAATCATGGCGGCATAATCAGGACGGTCCTGTCCATCGGTGCCCGGTTTGTCCTCAAACTTTGCGATAAGGGAGTCCTTACCCATAATGGGCCCATGAACAGTATAAAAGGGAAGGTAGAGAAAGAAGGTTGAATCACGATACTTTTCCACAAAGGCGATGGCCTCTTGGGTCAATCGGTCAGTAAGATATTCCCCTTTCGGGCCGTCTTCGATATTGTTGATTGTATAAGGCGAAAAATAGCCCTTCCCACCGGGATTCCCCCTGGAGTCACCACCAACGTTGACATCGATACCCTGCTTGGTCGGGTCGTCGCCCACGTGCCACTTTCCGAAACTACCGGTAACATATCCGGCATTTTTCAGCATCCGCGGCAGCGTATAGACCGAATCGCCCAAAAATTTCGTGTTTTTTATAGGGATGAGCTTACGGGTTTTCGCATTGCCCCGCGCTGAGGGACTTACCGTGTAGACCCCATGCCAAGGCGTATTATGCCCAGACAGCATACAGGCCCTACTGGGCGCACAATTGGCGGCCCCGGCGTAGGCATTGCTAAAGACTAAACCTTGTTTGGCCAAGGCATCAAGGTTTGGAGTCTCGTAGTACTTGCTGCCCATAAAACCGAGATCTTTCCAGCCCAGGTCGTCGACATTTATCAGGATGATGTTGGGTTTGATCGGCTTACTATCCGATTGACTTTCGGAACAACCTGCCTGAAGCGAAATGACCAAAGAAGTCAAAACTAAAATCAAGGTTTTTCTAATCATAAAGTTATAAGATATTTAATCACATTCATAAACAATGGAGCCGTCTTTCCGGCTTAGGGCCTCAGGGAATCCAATTATTAAAAAGTCACAAGTGTAAAAAAATGCTCACTGCAAAACACCGGCTCTGCCAAGTCATGATAGTTGATCAATATCCATCGAAAATAAGTAAATTTTATCTAATCCGTTCTTCTCGAATCAATTGAAAGCCCTTTATGTAGGGCCATTACCAATATGACCCTGCTAAATGACGAATTTCCCTCCCTAAGCTTCTTTCTAGAATGACCATTTTTACGGCATCGCATAATTTTGTGACTTCATTTTGATAAAAAATTCCTAATTTTCAATTCATTTTATTAAAAGCACAAAGATTTTTGAAATGGTTCTGACTTCTGTAACTAAACGCTACATAATCAGTAAATCGAATTACTCACTTAATGGTTTCAAAACGAAAAATTAAATCCCAAAATCAACGAATCATAATTATTCGTAGGGTTCGCTAAACCCATGTACAACTAACTAATTTACTACACATGAAACTAAGATTTACCTTTGCACTGCTATGTTTTGGCATGCTTTCTCTTTCGGCACAACAAACCGTATCCGGTACGGTCACCGATCCTACCGGGTCCCCATTACCGGGGGTGAACGTAGTAGATAAAGCTACCAATACTGGAGCCGTTACCGATTTCGACGGCATCTATGCTATTGAAGTCGGAAACGAGGGTGTATTGACATTCAGCTACATCGGTTTTACATCTAAGGACATTCCGGTCGACGGGCGGACCACCATCAATGTCACCATGGAAGAGGATGCAAGCCAACTTGAGGAAGTAGTGGTCATCGGGTACGGTACCTCTACAAAAAAGGATTTGGTATCATCGGTCGCATCGGTAAAGTCCGACGTCATCGAAAACCAGCCGGTATCCAGGGTCGACCAGGCCTTACAGGGCCGTGCAGCGGGAGTAGAAATAACCTCTAACAACGGTGCACCGGGCACCGGGTCTACCATTCGTATCAGAGGGGCCAGTTCAATCAACGGAAACAACGATCCTTTATTTGTGGTCGATGGTTTTATCGTGGGCACGGGATTTAACCTCAACAACATTAACGTAAACGATATTGAATCCATCGAGGTGCTGAAAGACGCGACCGCCCTTTCTATTTATGGTACCCGAGGTGCTTCAGGGGTGGTTCTTATAACTACCAAATCGGGACAAGGATTCGCCCCGGGCAAACCAACGTTCAGTATAAATACATATGTCGGTACAGACGTTCTTGCCAATAAAATCGACATTCTCGGGGGCGAGGGTTATGTGGACTACATCAACGAGGCCGGTCAGTTCGTGCCCGGGCCCGATATCACGGTCGGTGGGGTGGACTTGCCCGTAGGGCTTACCGATACTTCGTTGCCCTTGCAGTTCAACCAACCGGGCGAGGTACCGACCACCGATTGGATCGATCTGATTTCGCAATTGGGAACGACCCTGAATACCGACGTTTCGGTTACCGGTAGAACCGAAAACACGAATTATTACAGTTCTTTGGCCTATTTCAAGCAGGACGGTGTCATTAAGGAATCGGGACTAGAGCGGGTGACCTTCCGTACCAATCTCGATGTTGACGTATCCGAAAGATTTAAGATGGGAATCCGCTTGAACCTGGCGAGTTTCCGGGTCGAAAACAATAAGGTCAATTTTGGCCAAATCGTTTCGAGCGTATTGCCTATAAGGACTGTTTTTAACGATGAGGGCGACTATACCGGCATCAATCCAATAAGCGGTAGCCTACAAAGAAACCCTCAGGCCGATTTGGACTTGCGAACCGATCACGAATTGGTGACCAACCTAATTTCCAATGCCTATTTTGAATACGAACTTTTCCAAGATTTTAGGCTTAAGACCTCCATCGGCGCCACCCTGAATTTTTTCAAACGAAACGAGTATCAGCCCGGTCTGCTACCCGAACGCCGGTTGAACAACAACAGCGGGGGCTACGGTCGAATTCGTACCAATCAATCCAAAGACCTTCTGAGCGAGACTACTTTTACCTATGACAAGGAATTCGGAAAACATTCCTTTAAATTATTGGGAGGCTTCACGGCCCAAAAAATTACGGCGGAGAGCACCGATGAGTCCGCCGAAGGCTTTCCGAATGATGCAACGACTTTCAATAATCTTTCCTTGGGATCTGATCCAGCAACCTATCAAGTCGGATCCGGATACAATCAAAGAACGCTGACCTCAATACTGGGCCGTCTGACCTACGGCTATGACAGTCGATATATTTTGACCTTGGTAGGAAGACAAGATGGGTCTTCCGTTTTTGAACCGGGAAACAAATATTCATTCTTCCCCTCTGCAGGTGTGGCCTGGAACGTGGACCAAGAAGATTTTATGGAAAATTTGGAAGCTTTAAACACCCTGAAGTTCCGTGGAAGCTATGGCATTGTCGGTGAACAGGGAGTGGATGCCTATAATTCCTTCGACATTTACAATCCTGAATTCACTTATTTCAACGAAACGGCCACCCCCGCAGTTATTTTGGGAGCCCCCGGCTCCGACGGCCTAGAGTGGGAGACCACCAAACAATTGGACATCGGGTTTGAGTTGGGCCTGTTCAATAATCGCATAACCTTCGAGGCCGACTATTATAGGAAAACGACGGAGGATCTGTTACTTTTTAGGGATTTACCAAATACGGCAGGTAACCGGATTCTCGAAAATGTAGGTAGTGTGGAGAACAAGGGTTTTGAGTTTTTGCTGAATACTATAAATATTACCAATGACAACTTTAATTGGAATACGACCTTGACCCTTTCGAGCAATAAAAGTGAGGTGCTCGAACTCGGGGATGAACCGTTTATCAATATTCAAAGTACGGGCGGTCAAGGTGGCCCCTCAGCGCGTTTGATCGTGGGGGAACCCCTGCCCGTATTCTTCGGGGCGGAATATTTGGGTACGTATCAAGATCCGCAGGAAATCATCGATGACCAAGCCATCGGAAGGGCTTTTCTAGGCTCCCCGCGATTTCGGGACGTCAATGAGGACGGTACCATCAATCAAGAGGACTATTCCGTCATCGGCAATCCGCAACCCGATTTCTACGGGGGCCTAAGAAACAACCTTACCTACAAGGGTATCAATCTCGATGTTTTCTTTCAATTTTCTTACGGTGCCGATATTTTCAACGCCGTGACCCAGCGATCGATTTTTGGGCGGGGCGATGAGAACATTGATCCCCGTGTGCTGGATCGATGGCAGCAAGGGGTAAATGAGGCCTCAGACATCCCGCGGGCAGGTACTTCCACCAGTCTTTTCAATCCTAATAGCACCTTAAGCGTTGAGGACGGATCCTTTTTACGTTTGCGTTCCGTATCCTTGGGCTATGATATCCCGTTGGAAAATGCCAATCTTGATGATATCTTTAGCAGGGTCAATGTCTATGTCAGTGGAAGGAACCTCTGGCTACTCTCCGATTTTACATTGGGGGACCCAGAAGTAAGGAACAATTTTTCTGGAGGGGATAGTGGACAATTCAACTCGGTTTCCCCGGGCTTCGCCACCGGTCAATATCCCTACGCCACTACCATTGTAACAGGAATAAAATTGGAATTTTAAAAAACTGCAGCCATGAAAAATAAATATATAAAACACACTTTTTGGATAGTCTCGCTTTTTGTTTTAATTATAGGATGCGATGACTTTCTGGAGGAAGACCTACGTGACCAGATCGCCACTGAGGATTTTTTCAACAACGACTCGGAGGCCGTTTTAGCTACGGTCGGGGTGTATCGCATTTTACACAGGGGGGACCTGTACGAGACCCGGGGTCTCGACAATTACTATACAAGCGGGGCCGATGAAACGGGACCCAGTAGGAATGTCAACGCCCAAATCCATAATTACCTGATAGACGAAGGCGTGCAGGATGGTAACGGTACATGGAGCGCCCTCTATGAAATCGTACGCAATACATCTCTGAATATCACGAATATCGAAGGCAACGAGTTGCTTTCCGAAAATCTGCGGAACCAGACCTTGGGGGAAAATCTTTTTTTAAGGGCTTTGGCCTATTTTCACCTGACCAACCTTTGGGGCGATGTACCCTATTTCCGAGAACTCTTGCCGTTGGACGAACTGGGAACCTTGGAACGTTCCCCAAAGGATGGTATCCGTACCGATATGAAGGCCGACCTGGCCCGCGCCATCGATCTTCTGCCGAGCGAATACAGCGGTAGCGACCTAGGCAAGGCCACTACATGGGCGGCTTTGGCCCTCAAAGCAAAATTCCATCTTTTCGATGAGGAATGGGAATTGGCCAAGGCCGACTGCGACAATATTATTGACAACTCCCCCCATCGATTGCTAGACGATTTTGCCGCAGTCTTCGACCAGACCGATCCGGCCAACCAATATAACGCCGAACAGATTTTTGTGGTGGACTTCACGACCGATGGTGTGGGCGGGGGCGATACCAATACCAGTAGGACCGACGATTACAATCCTCGTTTGCGCGACGAGCCGAGTAATAGAAACGACGGCACTCCCCCCAGATGGCAGCAATTGCGCGATGACCTTAGGGCAGAAGATCAAGATATGTCCGGTTTCGGCTGGGCCATTCCCTTGCCAGAACTCGCCGATCGATCCACTTGGGATCCCGACGATCTCCGCTATGATGCGACCATCGTCACCGAATATTTGGGCTGGGAATTATCCTTCCCCTATTACCGAAAACTATGGAACCTGAACAACACCTCGCCCAGAAGTAACCATAACGAAAACTATGTGGTCTTCCGTCTGGCCGATATCTATTTGATGGCCGCCGAGGCGGAGTTCGAAATGAATGGTCCTGGTGCTGCCTATCCGTATGTCAACCGGGTAAGGGAACGCGCCTTTGAACCCGACAAACCTTGGTCCGGCTTTTCCCCGACCGAATTTAGGGAAGCCCTGTACGAGGAAAGAAAATATGAACTTTGTGGTGAGGGATGGCGCCGGGCCGACCTGATACGGTGGGGTATTTTGTTGGAAACCGTACAGAATACAGAACATCGACCTTGGAACAATCCCGGGGACAATATTCAGCCCTATCACGTGCTACTGCCGATACCACAGGATGAAATTGTTTTGAATCCGAATTTGTTAAACACCGACCCTACCAATAACGGGTACCGTTAAGTCGCATACTTTAAAAAATAAATGAGGGCAACCACGGAACGAGATTGCACAAATTCCGTTCTTTTTACATCCAACCAAATGAAAATACATTTGAATTATTGTTTAGCTTTGGCCCTGGCCATTTCCCTTTTTTCCTGCAATACCCAAGCAAAAAAAGGGAGTTCGGACACGGCCATGCAAGGTAAAGACAGTTTGGCCCAACCCAACATCATCTACATCCTTGCCGATGATTTGGGTTATGGAGACCTCAGCTGCTACGGACAGGAAAAGTTCGAGACCCCGAACATCGACAAACTGGCCGCCGAGGGCATGCTGTTTACCCAACATTATTCCGGCAGCACGGTCTGCGCACCCTCGCGATCAGCACTAATGACCGGCATGCATACGGGCCATACCGTTGTACGCGGTAATAAGGAAATCCGTCCAGAGGGGCAACATCCTATTCCCGATAGCACCTATACCTTGGCGGAGGCCTTTAAAAAAGCGGGTTATGCCACCGGGGCTTTCGGTAAATGGGGACTCGGACCGCCGGGCTCCCACGGCGACCCGCTCAACCAAGGCTTCGATACCTTTTATGGGTATAACTGTCAGCGCATAGGCCATAACTATTATCCCTACCATTTGTGGTCGAACAATGATTCCATCGTTCTCTCCGAAAACAGCGGGGGCGAACAGGCCATCTACGCGCCGAACCTCATCCACCGCGAGACGTTGAAGTTTATCGACGATCATAAAGATGAACCTTTCTTTCTCTTCGTACCTTCCATTATTCCCCATGCCGAACTGGCGGCACCCGAAGCTTTTATGGCGAAGCACAGGGGCGCCTATCCGCCGGAAAAGGAGTACGACGGGGTCGATGACGGGCCTGAATTCAATCTCGGGCCCTATCGTTCCCAAGAAGAGACCCACGCTGCCTTTGCCGCTATGATCGATCTGCTCGATAGCCAGGTCGGGGAAATTATCAAAAAGGTCGAAGACCTTGGCATTGCCGACAATACCTTAATCGTTTTTACCTCCGACAACGGTCCGCACGAAGAAGGCGGCGCCGATCCGGAGTATTTTGACAGCAACGGTCCGCTAAAGGGAGTGAAGCGAGACCTCTACGAAGGCGGCATCCGGGTACCAATGATCGCCAAATGGCCGGGGAAAATCGAGCCGGGTTCGGAGACTGACCATGTCTCCGCCTTTTGGGACGTAATGCCTACTTTTTCGAAAATTATGGGTGTCGAAACGCCTATGGATATCGACGGTATATCTTTTCTCCCTACTTTATTGGGCGAGGCCAAAAAACAGCAAGACCACGAATTCTTGTACTGGGAATTCCACGAACGGGGAGGCCGACAAGCCGTTCGGAAAGGAAAATGGAAGGCCGTTAAATACAACGTGTTCGAAAAGCCTGATGCACCTTTGGAACTATATAATCTAGAGGATGATTTGGGCGAGGAGAATAACGTAGCGGACAAACATCCCGAGGTTATGGCGGAAATGCAGACCATTATCGACACGGCAAGAACACAATCTGAGATATTTACTTTCGGGCAAAGCACCTATCTAAGCGAGAAGTGACAACGATTAGTTTTGAACAAGAATCTTGAGCAAAGGTTTTGAGTTAGTTTGAGTTAGTTTGGAGAAGGGGTTTCCGAGTTGGAAATCCCTTTTTTGGGAGATAGAAAATAACAACTGTAACTAGAAATATATCCTATGAATTTACAAAATTTGTTCAAGCCTGCCTGCGCTACCGGCAGGTCTACCGGCCGTACAACCAGTTTGGTTTTGGCGCTTTGCCTCGCCCTTTCCGTTGGCTGCAAGGATAACGAGATCCCCGAAGAAAGTAAAAAACCCAACGTGGTCTTCATCCTGGCAGATGATTTGGGAATTCACGACCTGAGCTTTACGGGCAGCGACTATTACGAAACGCCACATATCGATGCCATCGCGGAAGAGGGAACCGTCTTTACCCAAGGCTATGCGGGCAGCCGGGTCTGTAGCCCATCGCGGGCCAGTATCATGTTGGGCCAGTTTACGGCGCGGCACGGCATCACCGATTGGATAGGTGCTCGATCCGGTACGGATTGGCGCAAACAGGGCCGGAACGACAAACTGCTTCCGGCGGAGTACAATCGCGAACTCCCCTCAAATCAGACCACCCTGCCCGAGGCGATGAAAAGCAACGGGTACAAGACCTTTTTCGCGGGCAAGTGGCATTTGGGCGGAGAATCCTCTTGGCCCAAGGCCCACGGGTTCGACATCAATATCGGGGGATGGGATTCGGGCAGTCCGAAAGGCGGCTATTTCTCGCCTTGGGAAAACCCCAATCTCAAAAATACCGTTGAAGGCGAAAATCTTTCCATGCGATTGGCAAGGGAGACCGCCGACTTTATTGAACAAAACAAGGACAGCACCTTCTTGGCCTATCTTTCCTTTTATGCCGTTCACGGCCCCATTCAGACCACGGAGAAGAAATGGAAAAAATACCGCGATAAGGCCGAAGAACAAGGAATTCAAGAAAAGGGATACAAGATGGAGCGCGTACTTCCCATCCGTACCGTACAGGATAATCCCGTATATGCCGGTCTCGTGGAGCAGATGGACGATGCCGTGGGAATCGTTCTCGATAAGCTCAAAGAACTCGGTCTGGACGAAAATACCATCGTTGTTTTTACCTCCGACAACGGGGGCGTAGCTTCCGGGGATGCCTTTTCGACCACAAACCTTCCATTGCGCGGCGGCAAGGGCTATCAGTGGGAAGGCGGAATCCGGGAACCCTATTTTATCAAAGTGCCCGGCAAGAAAAACGGTGCTTCAATAGACTATCCGGTGACGGGGGCGGACTTTTATCCTACTTTGCTTGATTTGGCAGATATCCCCTTAAAACCCGAACAGCATCTTGACGGGGTCAGCCTCAAACCACTGTTCGAAGGGGGGAATTTGGAAAGCCGGCCCTTGTTTTGGCATTATCCGCACTACGGCAACCAGGGCGGGAATCCCTCGTCCATGGTCCGAGAAGGGAAATGGAAGCTCATTCATTATTACGAAGATGATCAACAAGAACTCTACAATCTGGAAGCCGATCCGGCCGAGCAAATGGATGTATTTTCAAAAAATCCGGAAGTCGCCGAAAGGCTAAGTGACTTGCTTCAATCCTATCTCGAAAAGGTAGAGGCCAATATGCCGAGCGAAGATACCACCTTCGACGAGGCCCTAGCCAAGAAAAACCATCAGGAGAAAATAGAGATGCTCATGCCCCGACTCGAAGCGCAGCGGATGGAATTTTTATCCAAGGATTTTCAGCCAAACGAAACATGGTGGGACAGCAAGGTGACGGAAGATTGAGCTCGAACATCAAAGAGCCCAAGAAATTGCCTCCTTGGGCTTGACATTTTACCGATAGCCTATCCTGGCATGGCCAGCCTATTCCACGATCAGCTTTTTGGTGGTACGTGCACCTTCAGGCCCCGAAAGTTCTACCAGATACACTCCGGGGGCCAGGTCCTCGCTGACCTGAAGTTGCCGTGTGGCGGCTTCCAAGGCCTCGGTATAGACCTGCTGTCCGGAAATGGAATACACGGTCACCTGCGTTACGTCCGCGCCGTCCATATCGATTGTAAATCCGCCCCGGGTCGGGTTGGGGTACAATGCGATTATGGGCGTGGCTTCCGGTTCCGCTTTTGCGGCGGCGCCGTTGGCCCTGACGGGAATCAACCTCCAGCGTTGGCTGTTGCCGGAATCCAGGTTGCGGCTAAGTGCCCGGGGAACCCCGTCCACGTTCTCGATATCCAACCGTTTGCCGGGGGCGTTCTGGGGCTCGAAACGATACAGGCCACTGCTTCCAATGGGAATCGCCCTCCAGAGCTGATTGCTGTTTCCCGTGCTTTCATAGATATGGATCTCGGTATTGTTCGCCCTGCTTCTGCCGGCCACGTCCAAACGCTGGCCGATGGCGTGCTGGGGTTCGATTTCGTACAGATTATCGCCTATGCCCGTGAATTTCCATTGCTGGTTTCGGCCCCCGTTCCGCCGGAAACCATCCACCAAGGTACTATTGGCAGGGTTCACCCCACGAACATCCAATCTCAGATTTGTATTGTGCTGTGGCTGCATTTCGAAAACGGCACCGTCGAGGTCCGTCCCTGTCCGCTGTTCGGTGCTCCAAACGGCAAGGCTCGAGGCATCGGCCGTTCCCGCTTCCTCAAAATTCCCGCCGGCATAGAGGTTTCCGCCACTGCCGCCCAGGGCAAGGGCGTTCACTTGGTTGTCCGTACCGACATCGGTTCCGGTACCTAGGGCCTCCCAACCTACTTCGGCACTCCATCTGGCGATGTTGTTCACGCGATAGTCCGTATTGCCATCGGGCGACGCTATCTCAAAGTTGCCCCCTGCGTAAAGGAAACCGCCGTCGTGGACCAACGCGTTGACGTTGCCGCTTACCCCGTTGCCAAGACTCTGCCACCTGTTGGACGACCGGTCCCAACGGGCGATACGGTTCACCGTACGACCGCCGGCCAGCGCAAAATTGCCTCCCGCGAAGACCGAGGACCCGGTGATGGCGATTGCCTGTACGAATCCACTGGTTCCGTTACCGAGCGTACCCCAATTGCTGCCATCAAAGGCGGCGATACGGTTGGCGGAATTTCCACCGGCGGTATCGAAGTTGCCTCCAACATAAAGGACACCATCCTCGTCGAAAGCGATGGAGCGTATCTCGTTGTTCGTGCCCGCCTGCCCCGTTCCGGCATCGATCAGGGCAGTCCAGCGGCCATTGTAGCGAGCGATGTTGTTGACCCTGACCCCTCCCGCCGAGGCAAAGACGCCGCCAACGTACACGTTGCCATCAGGAGCGATGCCCAATTTGGAGACCGGGCCGTTCGTACCGCCGATGTCCCTCCAGGAAGAACCGTTCCAAACGGCAATATTTCTGGCGGAAACACCACCGATCGAGCTAAAATCCCCTCCGGCGTACAGATTGCCGTCCGAATCCACGGCCAAGGCGTTGACGGTACCGTTGGCCCCAACGGAAAGTGTCCTCCAGCCTCGGCCCGCCCTATAAGACGCGATATTGTTTGCGTTGGTATTGCCCGCTCTGTTAAAGTCGCCTCCTACAAACGTGGTGCCTCCATCTACAGCCAAGGCGTTCACGATACCGTCCGTACCGTTGGCCAATCCCGTCCAGCTTCCGACGCCTTCGACATCCGTGACAGAAGGGCCCTGGTCATCGCCGCCCGTGATGTTATAGAGTTGTGCCGAATTGCCATAACCGCTGAAGTAAAGCTCCCCCGCCTCGTCCAGGCCGAAACTGGACACGTTCTGCCCATTGGTCCGAAAGAGTAGGGTGGAGGAGGCAACGCCGCTGCCCGGATCGTAATCCAAAGACCAGACGCGACCGGAAATATAGTCACCGTAGATGTACCTTCCAGCCAGCAGTGAATTGGTGCTGGCCCCACGGTACACGTA
>JBAUIP010000273.1:0-2477 GCA_049683055.1 Pricia sp. | reverse complement strand
GCCTACGCGAGGCCAAACGTGAACCGAAAAAGAAATCGGATAATTAATACCGGGTTTTCTACCTTGTTTTTTCCACCGAACTCGCATAACAGCTGATCAAGGTCAGTCTAATTTCTCCAATTTATTTTGAGCGGACAAAAGTTGGCTCAACTTCACCAAAAATCCTATTTTTGAGAAGCCGGCCAATTTGAAGTTGATGACCAAAACCTACCTCTTACTTATATTACTGATTTCCGCAGGTTTCGCTTCCGCTCAAAACACTAAAAAGTCCTTTACCGTTAAGTATGTCGCCGATATTCCTCAGATTGACGGAATCCTTGACGAGCCGGTCTGGAAAAATGTGGATGGGCCCAGTAACTTCCAACAGTATTTTCCATCCGATAGCATTTTGGCAGAGCATCCGACCATCATCAAGATGTTCAGCAATGGCACAACCCTATACATCGGCATCAAGATGTTTTCCATAGGAAATGAATGGATAGTACCCTCGTTGGAGCGGGACTTCCGGGCCGGAGGCAACGATAATATCAGCCTAATGTTCGACACCTTCAACGACGGCCAGAATGCCTTCCTCTTCGGCATTAATCCTTTCGGCGTCAATCGAGAAGCGCTGATTTCGAAAGGCGGCGGTGACGACAGTGGGTTCACCACCTCTTGGGACGTGAAATGGAAGGGTGAGGCCAAAACCTTCGAGAATTACTACACGGCCGAAATGGCCATCCCGCTGACTTCATTCAAGTTCCGGGAAGGTGAGACCAAATGGCGTTTCCAAAGCTACCGCTTCGACATGCAGACCAACGAGCGCAGCGTGTGGAGCAATGTACCACAGAACCAATCCATTTTCAGCCTAGCCTTTATGGGCGATATGGAGTTCGAAGAGCCTTTGGGAAAGTCGCGTACCCCGCTGGCCCTGATTCCTTATATTAATACTATTGTCGAAAAAAACTACGTCAGGAATAATGAAGAAACGGGACTGGAAGTGGGCGGCGATGCCAAGATTGCTATCGGCAACGGTATGAATCTGGATATCACCCTGAATCCGGATTTTTCAAACGTTGAAGTGGATGACATTATCACCAACTTGACCCGTTTCGAAATCGGACTTCCCGAAAGAAGGCAATTTTTTGTGGACAACAATGATCTCTTCGGAAACTTCGGTGGCAGCAGGGATGCGAATCCTTTTTTCTCCAGAAGAATAGGTATTGCGAACGACAGTGTCGGAAATACAATAGAAAATCGAATTGTCGGTGGGGTACGCCTTAGTGGGAAGCTGAACGAAAACTGGAGGTTGGGCGTACTAAGCATTCAGACGGACGAAGATGCTCCCAATAAAATCGCCTCGAACAATAACACCATGGTCGCGCTACAAAAGAAGGTTTTCGCACGGTCCAACATCGGCATGTTCTTTATCAACCGACAGTCTTTTGAGGAATATGACTTTCTAGAGCGCGAAGATGAATACAATCGGGTCGTCGGTATCGACTACAATCTGGCCTCGGCGGACAATACTTGGCAAGGCAAGTTCTACACCCACAAATCGTTCCAGCCTGATGATGACGAGGGAAACTTTTCCATGGGTGCATTCCTCGCAAGAAACTCGAGATACTGGAGCGCCTTCACCGACTTTGTCTATATCGATGAAGATTTCCGCTCCGATCTGGGCTTTATCCCAAGAACGGATATCATCAAATCGGCGACCTCGGTACAGCGTCTTTTTTGGCCCAAGCAAGGCCCTATTAACAATCATGGTTTTGAACTTTTTCCTATAGTCGTCTGGAGACCTTCTTTGGACTATAAGAAAACGGATCATAACATCGCCTTCGAATGGGGTGGGGAACTCCGTAACCAGTCGGAATTCGGAATCGGTTTGTACAACGAATTTGTTTTTTTGACCGATTCCTTCGACCCGACCGATACCGAGGGTGCGGTTCCCTTACCGGGCCAGCAAAGCTATACCTTCAATAGCATCGGCGCGGCCTACGAATCGAACCAGGCCCGTAAGTTCGCCATCGCCGGTGAGGCTTTTGTTGGCGAGTTTTTCAACGGCAATATCTTTTCGGTCGCGAGCGAACTCACCTTCCGGTTACAACCCAAGGCCCTTATCAGCCTAGCCTTGAATTATGACAAAATTCAACTGCCCGACCCCTACCCTAGTGCCGATTTCTGGTTGGTCAGTCCCCGCGTGAGCCTGACCTTTAGTAAATCCGTTTTTTGGTCGACTATTTTTCAGTACAGCAATCAGCGCGATAATCTTGGTATCAATTCGAGATTGCAATGGCGGTTCGCGCCCCTATCGGACTTATTTTTAGTGTACAATGATAATTATTTCGTCAATCGCTTCGAGCCCCGCTACCGGTCGATCAATCTAAAATTGACCTATTGGTTAAATTTGTAATCGTAAGTACTGAAATTGACCTACTGTTTAAAACGATGATAGATTTAAATAAAAAGGATGCCAACGGATAGGTTGACATCAG
>JBAUIP010000272.1:0-11356 GCA_049683055.1 Pricia sp. | reverse complement strand
GTCCGACCAGATCCGTATCGCGGGGCCGTCCACCATGATGGGCAACCCGATCGATATCGCCTACGACAACGACACCGGGACGGTGTTCGTGGCCGAGGTGGGCAACGGGAAGGTACTCGGCTTCGCCGACGTGCTGAACTCCGGCGGCGACGTGGCCCCGGCCGTTGCCAACGACCTGACGATGGCATCATCGATCTATCTTTACAATAACTAGGGCCGAAAATTGGTTTTAGTCTTTAAAAAATGTCTGTTATCCCCGCGTAACAGGCATTTTTGTTTTTCATAGCCAAGCAAGATTCCCTACTGACCATCTCATCCTCTTGAGGAATATAAAATCCTATCTATTAAAAGCATATCCATCTTTCGCCAACCACATTGCATCCAATTAACTTTGAATTTTTCAAAAGGATGGGCAAAAGGGATGGCAGTTGCATCCATTTTACCGTAATTTACAATCCTAATAACCGATCAGAAATAAAATATCCTAATAAAAAACAGTACAACGTACCCATGAAAAGAAGATACAAGATTACGACAATCGTTATGCTGGCATTGCTGGCCGGCGGCTGTTGTCTGTATCTATTCTATTATGAGACGTTTCCGATGGATATGTCCGCACGAAAAACCGACGTGCGCATCAGCTCCGATCGATTGGCCGATTCCTTCGACGCCGACGAAATCGAGGCCAATGCCCAATTTGTGGAAAAAACCATAGAGGTCGTGGGCAGCGTCAAAAAAATCACCCAGGTCAACGACCGCTACACCGTACTGCTTCAAGGACAGGATGGCCTATCCAACGTCATCTGCGACATACTGCCTTCGAGCATCGGCGAGGCCAAAGCACTGAGACCAGGACAGACCGTTCGCCTAAAAGGAATTTGCAAGGGATATCTCATGGATGTCATCCTATTAAACTGTATACTGATCAATGACCGAACGGATGGATAAAACGATTGTATTCTTTTTGATTTTAGCCTGTCACCTAGGGTTTTCCCAAGATAAAATCATTGCACGGCAGGGGCAGGTTTCCTTTTTTTCCTATGCCTCCGTAGAAAATATTGAAGCCGTTAACAATCAGGTGCTCAGCATTATCGATCTATCCAACGGGGAAATCGCAGTGGATATGCTGATGCGGGCCTTTGTTTTCAAAAAGGCGCTGATGGAAGAACATTTCAACGAGAGCTATATAGAAACGGATCTGTATCCCAAACTACAGTTCGAGGGCCAAATCATAAATTGGGATGCTCAAGACACCTCCGCCCAGACCAAAATGGTCAACGGGGAAATGACGCTCCACGGAGTCACACAACAGGTCGAATTGAAGACCGACATCGAACTTATCGAGGGTAATTACGTGCTGACGGGGACATTCGAGGTCGGCGTTTCGGACTACGACATCAACGTGCCCCCCTTGCTGCGGCCCAATATCGCGAAAATCATTAAGATAGAGTATAGATTTGAATACGAGCCCTATGAAAATGAATAGATATATCATCTGTCTGTTGCCCTGCCTGCTGTTCAGCGTCTATTTTGCGAACGGCCAAGAACTGCTTGAGCTTTTGGAAAAAGAACAAAAGGATACCACCCGACAGTACACCCGGGCCACCTTTCAGGCCAACCGGATAACTTTCGGCCAATCGGTCGAAACCCGAAGAAAAGGTACGCTCGAACTAATTTTGGGCACCAAATACTGGAACCGGCCCGAAAGCAATAGACGCAGTTTTGCCGCTGACCTATTTACCGCCCGGCTCGGGGCCGAATATGCCTTTACCGACCGGTTTACGCTCGGTGCGGGCATCACCTCGTTCGACGGTATCATCAACGGGTTCGCCAAATACAGACTGGTTAGGCAGCGCGACGATACAAATAAGGCGCCGATCAGTATTACACTCTTTCAAAGTACCTCGTTCCTGACCCGCAGTTACGGGGCGATTGTCTTGCCCGAGGATAGCTCCGACCGGTTCAACTTTGCCTCCAAGGTGATTTTTGCCCGCAAGTTCGACCGTAATCTTTCGCTGCAGATAGCCCCGACCTACGTCCGCGCGAATTCCCGACAGCTGAACTTTGAGACCAACGACTTTTTTGCCATGGGCTTCGGCGGAAGGTTCAAATTGGGAAACCACGTGGCCTTGGCTTCGGAATACCACTACGTTTTCGGCCGTGACGAGGGGGAACAGGGATATAATTCCTTCGGTATCGGGGTGAATTGGGAAATCGGCGATCTCATTATGCAGTTTTCGCTGACCAATGCCGTAAGCTTTGACGAAGTGGGAACCATAGTTTTCGGACCTGAGAATTTCAATTTCCAGGATGGTGCCCTCCACATTGGGGTTAGCGCCACCTACGTGTTTCATCTCAGGAAGCAAAAGTTGAAGAAATAGGATGCGTGAACGCCATTACAGATTCAGCCACTGCTTGAATTCTGCGGCCTTGTTCTTTCCGATGATGATATCGAGCTCACATTCCGGAACCATGAGTATTTTGAGTTTGTTCTTGCCGAATCGGATGATTTTTTCAATGGATGAAATAGCAATAATAAACTGCCGGTTGGCCCTATAAAAAAAGTTACTGTCCAGACCGTCGTACAGTTCTTCGAGGCTATTGTTGACCGTTGACCGTTTTCCGTGGATGTCGACCACGTAGGTAATCGTGTTTTCGGTATAGATGTAGGCAATTTCCTCGATGGGAACCGGCAGAAGTTCATGCCTCAGATAGGTCAGGATGCGTTTCTTGCCCTTTTCCGTCTTGGTTTCCGCACCGTTCGAGGTCTCCGCCACGGCCAGGGCCTCCCCTACTTTCTGCTGGTACCGGTCCAATGCCTTGTTGAGCTTGGCCAAATTGAAAACCTCCCCTTGCAGCACTTCTTTCTCCGCCTCCAACCGCTTTTCGTAGACGCTTCCGATGAGCCTGACCGTAATCACTGAGGATAGAATGAGAACAAAGCCCATTATAGTCACGATGACATAGAACTCGTTGCGCAAACTTCTGATTTTATTCGCTATAATCGCGATATTGGCATGTACGCCGATAATCCAGTCCGAATTGCTGACCGGATACAGGTAGATAATCTCGGTATCCATTTCAGCGTTTCCGGAATCATCGCCGTCGTTTTCCGTCTTCTCGGCCATCAAAAGGTCATAAAAATCCTCGGAAGTAATTTTATTGTCTATAGTAGAGGCGAGTGACTCGTTGGCGGATACCTTCCGCCCCACTTTGGTGATATCGGGATTGCAGATTTCGGTCCCCGACCAATCGAACATACTAACGAACAGTGACTCCAGGTTTGTATTTTGGATGCTCTTTTGAACGTTCTGCACCACGGTTTGTTGGTCAAGCCCACTTTCCAACTGATAGCCTGCCAACCTGGCTATTTCCTTGGCTTCGGTCCTACTCGACTCCAGCTGCTGGGCCAACAGCTGATGGGCGCTTGCCCTAACGAAGAAATGAACGGCGATTCCCGCGATACCTATAAATAGAACGGATATGGCCAAAAAGGTTAAAAAGTAGAGTCTGTCCTTTCTCATTGTGGTTTTTCAAATACGGAAGCCGGTCGGTTTCGATGTGGTAAATCGACCGCAACAATAACAGATTCGGCCAAAAAGGAAGGTCTCTATCTGTAAAACTTTGGACTTTAAAAACAGCCTATTTTCCAATAATCTTTTCCCTGTGCCGAATTCCCCAACTACGCATGGCCATGACGACCTCCGATAGCGACTCGCTATAGGGCGTGAGGGAATATTCTACGGTCACGGGACGGGTATCGATTACCTTGCGCTCGACCAAATCGTTCATCTCAAGTTCCTTAAGTTCTTTGGACAGGATTCTCGGGGAAATTTCCGCCAATTTTGCCAGTTCGTTGAAACGGAACGTGCCCTCCCTTAAAATGGAAATCAGCACCAGTTTCCACTTGCCGCCGACCACGTCCAAGGTGTCACGTACCGCCCTACGGGCCTTTTTACAGGCATTCTCATCATGGTGGGCACCCTTTGGTCTCATATCACTATCCTTTTTGTAATCGCTATCTTTTTCGTAATCAGTAACAAATATATACCATGTTATCTACATTTGCTCCATACTTCTAAACAAACTGGAAATGAACAAAAAAACAAGAAATATCGTAGGTTGGTTACTCACGGGATTCGTTGCCCTCATTTTATTGGCAAGCGGCGGCTTCAAATTATCGGGTGGAAATCCTGAAATGATAGCCGGGATTGGCGGCGAGACCAACCTTGTGATTCTCGGGGTGCTAGAAATCGTCATCGTCGTACTGCTTCTTATCCCAAAAACGGCAATTATCGGTACGTTGTTAGCTGTAGCCTATATGGGAGGCGCCATCGCAGTGCATTTTACCGGGGGCCAACCGTTAATGGTCCCCGTTTTGATCGAAATCCTAATTTGGATCGCTGCTTTTGTGCGCTTGCCGGAACTGTCGCAAAGAATTTTGACCAAATAACCCTGTAAGGACTTATAACAAGATTCTTAGGAAACCGCTTCAAACGAAGCTTGTTCTGCCGTACTATTCAGATATTCTGCCACTCCGGTGAAAAGTAAGTGGCCCGGCCGCCCAGTTTTATCTTTTTGATTTTGGCGCCGGTGTGGTGGCAGATGGCCCCCTCTTTTCGGAAGTGCATCAGAAAATCTTCAGGAAAATCGCTGTAGTGGGCATCGTGTTCTATAGCGGTTTCGATTACTTTTTTCATGGCTTCGAAGATCGTTTCCATATCCTCGTCGGACATATCCTCCACTTTTTTCTTGGGATGCATTTTTGCCTGGTATAAGATTTCGTCGGCCATCCAATTTCCTACACCGGCGGCTACGCTTTGGTCTAGCAGTACTTTTTTGATGTGGGTCTTTCGGGTAGAGAGGGATGCCTTGAAGTCTTCGAGACTTAGTTCCCGGGCGTCATCGCTGAGGCCGCGTTCTTCCTTGAATTTCTCAACAGAATCGGTGAGATCCCACCAGCCGAACTTGCGCTTGTTTTCAAAGGCGAAATGGAATCCGTTGTCGAAGGTCAAGACGATGTGGCCGAATTTGGGGCGGGCATCTTCTTCTTTGTAATAGTTGGGCCTGCCGGTCATTCCGAAATGGATAACGAGGACTTTTTCGCTCGAGGTTTCCACGAACAGATATTTACCAATGCGGCGGGTTCCGGTGAGTTGATGGCCGATCAGGTACTTTGTGAAAGTGGGTTTGGATTTTTTGAGCAATTTAGCGTCGCGGCAATCGAAGTGGGTGATGGTCTTGTGGAGGGCGGTGCTGTCGATGTAGACTTTATATCCATGTACTTCCGGAAGTTCTGGCATGTTATTTTCTTTTAAAAATAAGGATTATTAAGAAAATCAGGCAGCCTCCATGCGTTCTTTTTCGAGTTGCTCCTTTTCCAGTTCTGTAATTCTTTCAATCTGTTTTTCGATATTGAGGAACAGCATTACCATCCAGGCCAGAGCCATAAACCCAACAAAGCACAAAAAGGTGATTTCCCAGTTGAAATTATCCTTGATCGGCCCGATAAGCGCGGCACCTGCAATGGAGCCGGTCGCCCCCATGGTCATGAAAATGGTAAACTGGCTGGCAGATACATTCTTCGAGCAACACTGCATCGCTATGGCGAACACCCCAATTTTGGCAAAGGCGTTGATTAGGCGATAAACGATGATAAATCCTTCTAGAAAAGGGGAGTTTTTCCAGAGCGATTCCGAGAATCCCAACAGCAATGCCAATCCCATGATGACGAAGAAATAGGCGTTGATCATCCGCTTTTTACCGAATTTTTCGATGAGCCATCCTCCGGCTACAATTCCCCCGATACCACC
This sequence comes from Pricia sp., assembly GCA_049683055.1. GTDB lineage: Bacteria > Bacteroidota > Bacteroidia > Flavobacteriales > Flavobacteriaceae > Pricia. The sequence continues at coordinate 5,543 of JBAUIP010000272.1, read as the reverse complement.
AATAATATCCGCTGTAGCAAAAGCTTGGGAGTAGAAGACGTTCGTCCATCCGGTGATATTGACCGCAAAAATGGGAAGCAGCGTCTCAAAGAAATTATAGGCGCCCATGGTCACGAACAGCAAAATGACCACCAAAAGGGAATTCTTCAAGCGAAACACCCGATAGAGTGCCAAGAGAATATCGCGCCATCGTGCCATTTGCATGACGCGGGATTCCTCCGAGGCGCTTCCGGCCATAAACGGCAGCAGTTTTTCACCTTTCCGCTCGCGTAAAAGCAATGGTATCACAGTAATCAAGGCGACCAGACCGCAGAGCGTTAGCATAGAGGCGCTAAAACCGTAAGTGTTCAACACCCAACTGCCCAAGACCAATGCCAATGAACTGCCCAGCATGCGGGAACCCTGCATGTAACCGTTGGCCCGCGGTTGCTGCTCATCGGGAATGACATCGACGGCCATCGCGTCGCCCGCCGCATCTTGAATGGCGCCAAAAGCGGAGAGGGTGAAGGCGGCAACGTAGAAAAGTTGGAGGTTGTTCAGCGGGTCAGGGACGAGTGCCATTCCGATCAGGCCGATAATAAGCCCCAATTGGCCCAGCAAGACCCAGGGCCGTTTTCTTCCCATAGGCAAATAGGTGTACCGGTCCATTAAGGGGGCGACCACGAATTTGAAGGTCCACGGTAACGAGCAGGCCACGGCAAAACCACCAATTTCAGTGGGCGATTTTCCTTCCATGGCCATCCAAGCGGGAATGCCCACGAAAAGCATCCCCTGCGGAAGTCCTTCGGTAAAATATAATGCTATGAAATTGAAATAGCGGAGGAAGGCACTTTCCGATAGGGCCGGCAATGTTCGGGTGCGGCTCATTGATAAATCGGCATTTTCGTAAACTGGTCCGGGACGGGTTTTGGTACGTTGGGATTGGTATTAATTTCCTGCTCGGGATAGATGAGCCGCTCCGGCCTTTGGTCACCAGCATTCAGCGGAATCGGCAATTGCACAGTCGGTTCGGCCACATCCAAACGCCGATAATCGTTGAACGATTCGTACTGCATCATTAAACAAATATAACGCTGCGAGATAATTTCGTACAACAGGGCTTCCTGATTGTTGGGAAAATTTTCGGAATTGGCTGTGCCGTTCGGACCAAAGTCCGCCAAGGTATATTCCTCGTATTGCCGTCCATCCTCCGGAAAGGAAGTGCCATTGATATAGCCGGATGCCAATCCGTTACGGACGGAATTCAGCGCGGAAAGGGATGCGTCAAGGTTACCGGACCGTGCCTGCGCCTCGGCCATAATCAATTGATTTTCGTAATAGGTCAAAATGGGATGCGGGGCGGTAGCTATAAACGCGCCGTCGGTAGTATTTGGGTCGAGACTGCCCGTAGCGGTCGCACCGACCTCTACGTAATGGTCGTACAACGCGGTCTCGTCGGTCTTGCTATTTTCGGAATCGATACGCGATTGTAGCAATACCGGAAAATAGGCACCCTCATATCCAACGTCCCCGGCGCGGGTCACCCTGAAAAAATCGTAGTTGAGATTGGTGTCGATGCCCTGACTGTTTCCATGCGGCACTAATAAGTCACTGTCATTACCGGTAATTCCCAACTCGGCTTCGGCTATCGCATCGGCATAATCGCCGGTATGCAAGTACAAGCGCGCCTTGAGCGTATGGGCGGCAGCGATCCATTTTGTAACATCTCCCTGATACAGAAAATCGCTATCCCCGAACGCGATTCCCGATTCCGCCGAAAGGTTTTCGATAGCCTCTTCAAGCGTGGTATGCAACTGTGCGTAGACGTCAGACTGTGCATCAAATTGAGGATTGGGGAATTCCTCAGGCTCGAAGGCCTGGCTGTAGGGCACATCTCCCCAAAGCGAAGTGGCCTTTGTAATAATCAGGGCTTCGAGCACCTGCCCTACCCCTTTCGTCCAAGTATCATCAAGCTCATCGGCCTTGATCTGTATCAACCGGGCCTGACTGGCAACCGGGTACAATGTCGACCACAGAAAATTTTGGGAGGAAACCAGATACTGGGAGTAACCTTGATGGGCCCTGGCCAGACCGTTGATGTGACCGGTCCAAAGCGAGACGATTCGTACGTCTGTATCTTCGTGCAAAAAGGCCACTCCAAGCATGGTACCCGGCATCAAGGTTTCCAATTCTACCTCGGTCACCGCGTTTGGATTGGTCTGGATGTCTTCTTCCTCAAAAGAATTTTCGCAACCGACCAAAGCAACGAACAAAAACAAAGGGATGCCGGTTCGCAAAAAAGGGCCAAGCAGTTTGTGGATTTTATCTTTCATAGTTGCTGGAGATTAATTATACCAATACCTTTTCAAAGGTGCTTTTATTTCGTTTTGGACTGGTTTCCCTACATTTATACTTAAGCTTCTCTTCCTCTATCTCAGTAGTTAATCGACACAGAAAAAACATACGATTTTGTGTTAGGATTCGTAAACCAATCCTGCCCGCGCGCCAATCCCGCACCGGACACATTGGCTTCCGGGTCGACCCCACTGTAGTCCGTCCATAGCACTAAATTCCGGCCGGTCAAACTAAAATCGATGCTTGACAACCGGGAGAAATCACGAAAACGCTGACTGTTCAGGCTATAGGTCAAGGTGATTTCGCGGAGGCGTGTGGCACTGGCATCCTCAACGAACTGCCGATAGGATGCCGTGTTCGAAGCGGTTCCGGGACCTGTGTACCAAGCTTGGTCAAGCGCTACGGGGCCGACCCCAAAGTCCCTGACCTCTCCCTGAAACGAGGTGCCTTCGGGAATCAGGTCCCCTTCGATATTGACCAACCCACCTTCTGGAGCTACCACTGTCCCTCCTTGGTCCCCGTGTGTCCCGAAAGCGTATAAGGATCCCCGGGTACCGTTGAAAAAATCGTTTCCGGCCACCCGGCTAAATAGCACGTTTAGGGACAAATTTTTATAGGAAAAAGTACTCCCCAGCCCGCCCCGCCAATCGGGATTGGGGTCGCCGATAACCTCGGTTCCGGTACCGGCCTGTGGAAATCCGTTTTCGTCGAGAATGTAGGTCCCGGAATCATCCTTTAAAAAATCGGTGGATAAAAACACTCCAAAAGGCTGCCCCGGAATCAAGGATGCGTTTTGAATAAAACTATCCGGCAAGGTATAGGCCGTGGCACCGGCGAGGGAGACCACCTCGTTCTGGTTGGTCGAAAAATTAGCGGAGAGGTTCCATCGAAAGTCTCCCGCCCGTATGACATCGCCGCTCAATTCAAGTTCGAGTCCCTCGTTCTTCAACTCGGCAGCATTACTGTTGCGAACGGTAAATCCGGTTTCGTTCGGAACATTGAAGGGTAAAATCACATCTTCGGTACGGTTGCTGTAAACAGTCGCCGAAAAACTAACCCGATTCCTGAAAAACCGTAAATCGACCCCGAGTTCCGTTTCGGTCTTGATCTCGGGACTCAAAAATTCGTTGCCTTGTGTGGTGCTCCGTACGAATCCTCCATTGTAAAGCGGACTGATACTAGACAGCCCGTTGGTAAAGTCATCGCTAAAATTCGCCGGAACGAAGGTGGTGAAATTTTGGTACGGCTGCGGTTGAATGCCCACTTGGCCCCAGGTGGCCCGGAACTTTCCGAAGCTGAACACCTCGCTATCGGCAAACACCTCCAAATCACTGAACTGCCAGGCCAAGGCCGCCGACGGGAAAAAGAAACTGTTCTTGGTCTCCGAACCAAAAGTCGAGGCCGCTTCCTGACGACCGGTAAGAGTAAGGTAAAACATTTCGTAGGCCTCCACATCCAACTGACCGTAAATGGCATAGGTACGAATGAGAGAACTAAAATTCTCGGCCGTAAGATTGGAATTGAGCGCATTGGTAAGAATGTCCGGCGCTTCGGGTATAATCAAATCGGTAATCGCGTTGTTGACCGTTGACCGTCGCCGACTGTTGTAATTGAACCCGACCAAAAAGGAGCCGCCAAAATCTTCGCTGATTTCCGTTTCGGCCACCGCAAAGAGGTCGGTATTGAACTGCCGCTCGCTGATGGAGCTAATGGACAAGTATCCGTTCGCAAAGTTCGCGGAGTTGGCGGCAAAGCGTTCCGAGCGGTCATCGGTATAATTATCGATACCAAAACGACCTGTAGCCGTCAACCATTCCGTGGGGGTAAGATCAAGCTGTACCGAACCGATGAGCCGGTCGACCTCGCTCGTGTTACTGTTATTATTGATATTCCAAAGCGGATTGGCATAAATGGTACCGCCGTCTACACCTAAAGGATTCCGATAAGATACATGCGCATCACGGAAAACCTGTCCTGTTTCATTGGTATAGACCCCGGTAAAACGGTTATTGTCGAAATCTGGCGGGGTGCGCAAGCTGGCCAATAGTACACCGTCGGCGTTGTCCCCTTCCTGCACCCGCGACGAACCTATTCGGGTGTACCCGACATTGGCGGATGCCTTGAGCCAATCGTTGAATTGGGAAGCGGCATTGATTCGAGCGGTCTGTCGGTCGTAATCGCTAAAAGCCTTTACCACCCCTTCTTGCCGTAAATCGGAATAGCTGACCAAGAAATTCGACTCGGCGTTGCCCCCGCTTATATTGATGTTGTTTTCGAGGTAGTGCCCGGTGTGGAAGGCATCCTCCCCGTGGTCAAAGGTCTCTTGGGAGTTCTTTCCCCCATGCGGATTTTCGGCCGTGCCCGGTGCGATGGCGAACCGTTGGAATCCATCGGGAAAAGTTACGAATCCCTGATAATTAGGATTATCGGGGTCGGTAATAAAGGTGTCGGCACCCCCTGCCCTATCGGAAATCAAATCGCCAAAGCTCACCCGATTTCCCTGGATATATCGTCCCCCGGAACCTTGGCCGTAACGCCGTTGCAGAGGATGCATTTTATTGACCTCATCAAAAGAAACCGCCGTTTTGACGGAAATATTCAGCTTGCCCTGGGTATCGTTTCCTTTTTTAGTTGTGATGATAACCACACCATTCGCCGCGCGGGTTCCCCATAAGGCCGCTGCGGAGGCCCCTTTCAGCACCTCGACCCGCTCGATATCCTCGGGATTGATATCGTTGATACGCGATTGTTGGATTATCCCATTGCCCCTCGCCGCGCCCAAGCTACTAGTGGAATTGCTGACCGGCATCCCGTCAACAATAAAGAGCGGCTGGGCATTACCGCTAATGGTGTTCTGGCCCCGTATCTGAATATAGGCCCCCGCGCCGGGATCGCCCCCATTACTAGTAATCAGTACGCCGGCCGATTTCCCGCTGAGTCCCTGCAAAGCTCCGGACTCGCCGGAAGATGCTACCTTATTACCATCGACCGTTGAGGCCGAGGAGGCAAACTTGTCCCGCTCGCTTTTGGTACCCAAGGCCGTGATGACCACCTCGTTCAGTTCAGTAGTCTTGGTGGCGAGTTGCACGTCGATGGTCGTTCGTCCGCCGATGGCCTCCTCAAGGGTCTCCACCCCAATGGCCGAAAAGACCAAAGTGTCGTTTTCAGCAGGAACGCTTATGGTGTAAGCACCGTCCATATCGGTGGTG
>JBAUIP010000271.1:0-3494 GCA_049683055.1 Pricia sp. | reverse complement strand
GGTCAATCCATACCTGGTCCCCATCAGGGTTCCATTTTTTGTTCATATCATGCGAAGCGATATCCTGCAATACGATATCGTTCCTGAAAACGGTACCCAAGTCCCAACGCCAATCGGGAATAATACCGTTCAAGGTATTTCTCAAAGGTTGGTAGGCCGAGGTCACCGACGATTCTATAGTTTCCGTCGTCGGATCGGCATCGACCTGTTCCTCGGTCAGAAGGCCGATAGGGTCGTTGTTCAGTTCGTTGGTACAGGAAGGGATAACCGCAAATAAAAGCGTTACGATAATGATGTTGAATATTCTTTTCATGATGCAATTTTTTAAAATTAAAAGCTAGCGTTGATACCGAACAAGAGGGATGCCGAGGATGGATAAGTCCCCAAATCCATCAGATCCGTTGATTCGGGGTCCAGGCCCGAATAGTCCGTTACGGTCAGCAGATTCTGCCCGGACAGGTACAGTCTCAATTTCTGTAGTCCCAACATCGGTGCTATATTGTACCCAAGCTCTATGTTCTTGAGCCTGAGATAAGAGGCATCTTCCACAAAGATACTGGAAACCCTGCTACTACCATTATCCTCGAATGCCACTCTGGGTATGGTGTTGCTACTGCCCTCACCGTTCCATGCCCCCAAAATATCCGTGGTATAGTTGAAAGGCCGGGTATCGTAATCCACAATCTGTTTGCCCTGATTGTAACGGTCCACTCCCGCCACTCCCTGAAAAAGGAACGAAAAATCGAAACCTTGGTACGACGAGGAAAAAGAGAGGCCGTAGGTGAGGTCGGGAATGGGACTTCCGATATAGTCCCGATCATCGGAATTGATGATGCCGTCACCGTTGAGATCGGCGAATTTGATGTCCCCCGGCTTCACATCGGAGGTTACCGTCAGATAGTTGTCTATTTCGGCCTGGTTTTGATAGATGCCGATCATTTCGTAACCGAAATACGCATTAAGGGGATGTCCGGGCGCGGTTCTGGTGACCTCGCCGGTAAGATTAGGTACGTTGGGGGCCAGTTGCTCGACGTTATTTGACAAGGTCGCCAGATTGGCGTTTACGGTATAGGTAAAATCATGCTCGTTGTTTACGTAGTTCAGGGAAAATTCGAAACCGCTGTTACTGACCTCCCCTGCGTTTACGATGGTCGGTGCCACATCGCCCACCACCGACGGCAACCCGATGGGCAAAAGGATATCCGTGGTGTTTTTCTGAAAATATTCCACGTTCAAAGCCAATCTGTTATTGAACAGTCCTACATCCAGACCAATATTCGATTGGGTCGAGCTTTCCCATTTCAGGTCGGGATTTCCGAAACGATCGATCTGCACGATACCATCCTCTTGGCTTACCAAGGTTAAATAGGCGTAATTGTCGATTTCCTGATTGCCCAGCTCGCCCCAACTCGCCCGTATCTTTAGATTGGACAACCAGTCTACATCCTCTAAAAAATTTTCCTCCGAAATTTTCCATCCCACGGAAACCGAGGGAAAATAACCCCAGCGATTATCCTCGGAGAACCTTGAAGAGGCATCGGCCCTAAGGTTTGCCGTGAGCATGTATTTGGTATCGAAAACATAGGTCGTAGAACCGAAGAGGGAAAACAGCGACCATTCGGAGGCACTGCCCCCGTTGGTGACATCCAATTCGTTGTTGCCATAATCAAGATACCTGAACTCATCGGAGGTATAGGGAAAACGTGCGCGGCTGGCACCTATGGAAGAGGCATAGTTCTCGATGTACTCCGTACCCAGCAAGGCACTAAAATCGTGCCGGTCACCAAAAATTTTCTCATAGTTCAAGGTATTGTTGAACGTAACGGTGTAGGCTTCGCCCCGTTCCTCATTCAGGCTGTTGGGTCTGTTGCGCCTGCCCAGACCTTGATCTATCTCGTTGCCGCCCCCATCATCGTCCCCATAATTCTCGTTGAAAGTTTTATTCTGAAAAAAGTTGAGATCGATACCCACGTTGGTCCTGAAGGTCAATTCTTTGTTTTCGAGAAATGCATATTCGCCGAAGAGGTTCCCGAACGTGGTATAGGTATTTCGCCGATCGTCCGTAAAAAAAGCCTGCGCTATCGGGTTGCCCACCACCTCGTACAATGATCTTTGTAAGGCTACATCGTATCCGGTAGGGGTAAAAAACGGTAGGTCGGTAAAGGGGTCGCGTTCGCTGTATGTGGGGTCGTTGACATCTTTATAAACGGGAATGACGGGTGCCCTCAGCAAGGCGAACCGAATCAGGCTTTCACCCCTGGCGGCAATCCTGTCCTGTTTTTCATAGGATAGTTGAAGGTTGGACCCGATGGTCAAGCGATCGGTCAGGTCTACGCTCAAATTGTTCCTGAGGTTCATTCTACTGTACTTATCATTATCAAAAATGACGATGCCGTCGTTACCGTAATATCCCAAAGAGGTGTAAAACCGGATTTTATCGCTTCCCCCGCTGGCCGCCATGTGTATGTTTTGTGACCTGCCTTGGGCAAAGAGTTCGTTTAACCAATCGGTATCGGCGAAATCCGCTCTACCCCTATCGGAGGTGTAGGGGTTCGGTCCTTCCCTATCCGAATTGTTCCATGCCTCTTCCAAGGTATTTATATATTGTTCCTTGTTGAGCAGATCGGGCAGGTTCGATACAGTCTGTACTCCGGCAAAATAATCGACATCGACACGAAGCTTACCTTCCGAACCGTTCTTGGTGGTCATCAAAACCACGCCACCAGACGCCCGCGAACCGTAAATGGCGGCGGCCGCGGCATCCTTCAAGACGGTAATGTTCTTGACATCGCCCTGGTTCAAAAAAGTGATGTCCCGTGTGGGAATACCGTCAACCACGTATAGCGGATCATTGTTGCCTATGGTTCCCTCCCCGCGGATACGTATTTCAACGGGTTCTCCCGGCGCCCCGGAACTTGAGGTTACCTGCACGCCGGCAATCTGCCCTTGCAAGGCCTGTGAAACGTTGGCTACCCTTGTTTTTCCTACACTTTCGACATCGACCACGGAAACCGCACCGGTAAGGCTCGATTTTTTTCGGGAAGAATATCCGACAAGAACCACTTCGTCAAGCTGTTGCAAGTCTTCCTCCAATACGGCGTCGATGGTGCTTTGCCCTTCGACGGGGATTTCCTTGGTGCTATATCCGATATAACTGAATTCCAAAGTGGCGTCTACGGGAACCTCTTCGAGGGTATAATTACCATCAAAGTCCGTTGCGGTGCCAGTGGTTGTTCCCTTGACGACCACGCTTACCCCTGGCAAGGGACCCATGTCATCGGAAACGGTACCGGAAACGGATTGGGCATGGCCAAAGCTTCCCAATAACATCCCGAGCAAAAAAATTATTTTACCCACACTATCTGTTTTCACCATAATAAAGATATTAGGTTAATTCATAGAAGCTTATTCATCCAAAGAAAACTGTTATATCCTAGGAAATCTCGATTTTATCGAAAATAAAAATTGGTGGGGTTAGAGCGATAGTACTGGGG
>JBAUIP010000270.1:0-5765 GCA_049683055.1 Pricia sp. | reverse complement strand
TCACCTTCTACTGTCACGGTGATGGTAGCGTTAGCGTCGTTGCCCAGGTTTCCGTCATTGATGGTGTATTCGAACCGAGCCGTTTCAGTGCTACCTGCTGCCGGGGTGAAAGTGATGGACATTCCGTCGAAGTCCACCGTTCCCGCCCCCGAAGGAGTGACCTCGCCCACTTGGGTAATCGTCAAAGCGTCATTTTCCGGGTCGGAATCATTGGTCCTTGGGTCTAAGCTGATGGCAGCATCGACGACCGTTGCCCTGTTATCGTCTACCGCCGTTGGCGCTTGATTTTCCTCGGAACCGGATACCACTAGTACGGTACGAACAGCGGTTGCCACATTTCCGTCCGCGTCGGATACCGAATAAATTACCTCATAACTTCCTTCTTCCGCCGTATCGACTGCCGTGGCATCGATTTCAATTTGGTCGGATAGGTCGCCATCGATATCGTCGGATGCCGTTGCGCCGGACTCGACGTATTCGATATCCAAGAGAATTTCTTGTGGGTTGTCTCCCAATAGGATGATTTCCGGAGCGACGGTATCCTCCACCTCCTGGACCACCTCGAAGGTCACGGATGTTTGCAATTCTTGGCCATTGCTATCCTTCAGGTCAAAAACCAAAGTAGCGCTTCCCAAGGCATCGGGAACGAAATTCAAGGTGTAAGCGCCTGGTATGATGGACGTGAATTCCTGTAATACTTCATTGTCGGCCTCGGGAAGTCCTGTCAATACGCCCGAACCTGAGGATAGGGTGTAGCGGCTTTCGAAGGAGACTTCGTTATCCTCGTCTACGTCTTCGAGCGTTAGTGTAATCGCTACATTTTTATCTACTTCGACCTGGGTAGCGGTAGCCGTGGCGGTCCAAACCAAGGGAACATCAATGATGTTGTAGGATATCTCAATTTCTTCGGTAAAGCCAAAACTGTCTTCGGCAACGACCTTGACCGTATGTTCGCCTTTTTCAATGCCTTTATAGACTACCGAGGATGCAAGGGGATTGAACGGAATCGGTTCATCGCCGGGAAGCCGTTCGCCATCCCTGTTTTCGAAATGACCGCCGCCGCCGGAAACGCTGTAAGTGTACGAGTAGGAATTACCTTCCAATTCTTCCTCCGCGATGATTCCCAACGTGGTGGACAAGCCTTGGTTTATGTATCCTTCTTCCTCGTGTTGTTCGATCAGTTCGAATTCCACCTCGGTGAATAGGCCGACCTCTTTGGTGCAGGCCATTACCAACAATGACATCGTAAAAAAATATAGGAAAGTGCGTAGGTTGTTTTTCATGGGACCTGAATAATCCTACAAAATAAAGCAGACCAACGCTTTGGGACAAAACAGTACGTTGAAAGGCAAAAGTAGGTGTAGAAAGGATTTGGGAATCCGGATTTTAACTAACAGTGTTCAAGTTTTTGTAAAGGAATTAGTTGGACTACTGCGCCGCAGGGCAATAACAATCGTAACGTCTCTCGGTCTGACCGAAATCATACCCTAAGGTAATCTGGTGGAAACCGCCGCTATCGAAACGGATGTCTCCGGTCTGATAGGAATAGTTATAGGATACCATAAAGTTGCCGATGTTGGCACCCACGATGGGAGTGAACAATTGCAGGCGCTGCTCCCCAAAACTGTCATCGGTGGCGAACTGCGCACCGTCAAAACTGCGGCGGTAGGATAGTCCGCCCCAAATCCGTCCGAAATCGACATCCTTGTAAACCTTGGCGTTGAGATCGATTGTCTTTTCCTCGGTGAACTCGGTCATTTGGAACAGCACCGACGGCTCATATTGCCATTCCTGTTTTCCAAAAATATATCCTACGGAAACCAGATAGCGACGTAGGTTATCGATGACGGGAATATTGTCGTTCGCCTTACCGTAACGGTAGAGATTCCGCTGAGTGCTCAGCAGATTATTGACTGCCAGATGGGCGTAAAACTCCATCAAATTGTAAGAAAATCCAATATCCGTATTAAAGTAACTCTCGCTTAGTCGGATACCCGAAATGGCGTCATCGGGAATGGTCGATCGGAATTCCGTTTCGTCCAAACTGCTTTGCAGGTATGTGGGACTGATCCCAAAGGACAGCTGGTTCAAATACCTAGGGTCACCGCCCAATTTCAGATGGTGGGCATAGGTCAATTTGAGTCCCGTTTGAGCGTGGTAACCATTGGCATCGTTGAAAAAGATAGCCCCTACCCCACTGTTGCTCTGGCCGATTCTAGAATGAACGTTCAGGGTCTGCAGGTTGGGCGCATCCTCGACGCTGAACCACTGCATTCGCGCCGTAGCCCTAACCTTCGTGCCCACGCCGATACCCGCCATGGATGGATATACTAAATAATAGTTATCGGACAGGTAATCAAAGTAGACGGGAATTCCCTCTTGGGCGTAGGTGCGGGCCCCAAAGGCCAAGAAAACGAGAAATAGTAAAAGTCGATTTTTCATTTAAAACGGGGAATATGGGCATGATTTACGCCGAACATCCAAAAAGTGGCAACCAAATGTTTTGAATGTTCTGTCGGTTAAATATAAAGTATAACGGATGAATTACAACAATAGTATACACGTATATACTGGTAATTCGGTAGGGCTTTTGTAGGAAAACCCGTAAAACGTAGCGACTTCGTACCACATGCCTTTGGACTATTGAGACATATCACTAAATTACTTCGTATTTTTGCGACAAATACCAAGGCTATGAAAGAGTACGATATTACGGTAGTGAAAACGAACAACTCAGCGATATTGAAGTTCGAAACCAACCATTTTTTGACCAAGGGTAAAAATTATGAGTTCAAGAATATCGACGAGGCCAAGAATTCGCCATTGGCGCAACAACTTTTCTATCTTCCGTTCATCAAAACGGTCTATATCTCCGGCAATTTTATCGGATTGGAACGCTACGATATTGTGGAATGGGACGATGTCAAGGATGAGGTCGCCCAGCAACTGGTGGAGTACCTAAACGCCAACGAACCGATAGTCAACGAACCGGATGCTCCCCAAAAAACGGCCGTGACCGTATACGCCGAGGTCACCCCCAATCCCGCTGTGATGAAGTTCGTCGCCAACAAACCGATTGTACCCTCAGTGTTCGAATTCAAGAACATTGACGAGGCCCAGAACTCCGAACTGGCGAAACAGCTTTTCCATTTTCCCTTTGTCAAAGAGGTCTTTTTCGATCTCAATTATGTCTCCGTTAGTAAATACGACATGGCGGAGTGGAACGATGTAACATCCGAACTGCGTGAGTTCATCAGGGAGTATCTGGCCAGCGGCAAGCAAGCGGTTTCCGAGGAAGCGGTACCGGTGTCTTCGAACGGAAAAACGGAACCGGATCAGCAACTTCCCGAGCTCGACGATATCTCGCAACAGATCGCAAATATATTGGAGGAATATGTCAAACCTGCCGTGGCCAGTGATGGGGGAAACATCCTATTTAAATCCTATGAGGCGGATACCAAAAAGGTGAACGTTATTCTTCAGGGGGCCTGTAGCGGATGCCCATCCTCAACATTTACCTTGAAAAACGGAATCGAGACCATGCTCAAGAACATGATGGGCGATAAGGTGAACGAGGTGGTGGCACTCAATGGGTAACTCGTGGTTGTGAGCACAATTTTAAACGCTTACCGTTCACATTTGGGCCTTTAATTCGCTATATTGTTGCGAATCTAAAAATAAATATATTATGGCAGTTTTAAAAGTAATAGAAGTATTGGCGAATTCCGATAGCAGTTGGGAAGATGCCGCGAAAAATGCGGTGGCACACGCCTCCAAATCGGTGAAGAATATTAAATCCGTCTACATCAACGAGCAAAGTGCGACGGTAACCGACGGAAAGATGACAAACTACCGGGTCAACGTTAAAATTACGTTCGAGGTTAACTAATTTCATAACTAATTCCAGCAGAAGGCATCCTCTATCCGGTGGATGCCTTTTTTGTACCGCACCTCAAAATCCTATTGGAATGAAACACGAATATACCAACGCCCTCATCGACGAAACCAGTCCGTATCTCTTGCAACACGCCCACAACCCGGTGGATTGGGTGGCCTGGAGCCCGAAAACACTCGCCCATGCTGATAAAGAGAACAAACTGCTGCTCGTCAGCATCGGCTATGCGGCCTGCCATTGGTGCCACGTTATGGAGCACGAGTGTTTTGAGGATGACGAAGTCGCCGCGGTCATGAACAAAAATTTTATCAATATCAAGGTCGATCGCGAAGAACGTCCCGATGTGGACCATATTTATATGGATGCCCTTCAGATGATGACCGGCAGCGGTGGATGGCCCCTGAACATCGTCGCCCTTCCGGACGGCCGTCCGTTTTGGGGCGCTACTTTTGTCAAAAAGGATAATTGGATGCAGGTACTCCAACAATTATCGGACGTCTACCAAAAAGACCCCGAAAAAATTGAGGGATACGCCCGAAACATGGCGGAAGGTATTCAGGCCATCAATCTCGTGGAGATGAATGAGAATGCCGACGCTTTTACGCTCGAGAAGATGGACGCGGTCGTTCAGGAGTGGTCAGGGTTTTTCGACCTTGAAATGGGCGGATACAATCGCGCCCCGAAGTTCCCCATGCCGGTGAACCTGAATTTTTTACTGCATTATGCCACGGCCCGAAAGGATGCCAAAATCCGCGACTATGTCAACACCTCATTGACCAAAATGGCATGGGGCGGGATTTTCGACCACGTGGGTGGCGGATTTTCACGCTATTCCGTCGACACGAAATGGCATGTGCCGCATTTCGAAAAAATGCTTTATGACAACGGGCAGCTGGTCAGTCTATACGCCCAAGCCTATGCGGAGACCGGAAACGAGCTCTACCGGAGCAGGGTGGAAGAAACAATCACCTTTGTCCGGGACGAACTCATGTCCGATAACTTTGGATTCTATTCTTCCTTGGATGCGGACAGTCTCGATTCGGAAGGCGTCCTCGAGGAAGGGGCGTTCTACGTCTGGAAAGAAGAGGAGTTAAAATCGCTATTGGGAGACCATTTCCAAATTTTTGCCGACTACTTCAACGTTAATGATTACGGCCATTGGGAGCATGGCAACCATGTTCTGATCCGCAGCGCATCCAAGGAAAAAAACGCGGTGAAACATTCCGTTTCCGTCGCGAAGTTGGAAGAAACCATTGAGGAATGCATCGCAATACTGGACTCGAGAAGGGATACCCGACACCGTCCCCGATTGGACGATAAAATCCTGACATCATGGAACGGACTAATGCTGAAAGGTCTAACGGATGCTTATCGCTATCTGGGGAACGAAGAATATCGAGACCTGGCCCTTAAAAATGCCCATTTCATCATCGACCATCTGCACAAGGATGATGGCGGACTCTTCCACAACCATAAAAACGGCAAAAGTACGATTAACGGATACCTCGAAGATTATGCCTCCGTCATCGAAGCTTTTATTGGCCTCTACGAAATAACCCTCGACGAAGTTTGGCTGGAACGTGCCATAACGCTGACCGAATATTGCCAAACACATTTCTTCGATACGAAAAGCGAGATGTTCTTTTTTACGTCCAAAGATGACGATTACCTCATCCGGCGCACCCTCGAAACTACCGATAACGTGATACCGGCATCGAACTCCATTATGGCCAAAAACCTGTTCAAGCTGTCCAAATTCTATCCGGAAAAAGATTTCGGCGAAGTAGCCAAGAATATGTTGAAAATGGTACAGGTCAACTTGGAAAAAAATCCACAGAGCCATGCGAATTGGTCGCAACTGGCCCTGCTG
>JBAUIP010000269.1:0-5725 GCA_049683055.1 Pricia sp. | reverse complement strand
GGAGAGGATAAATCCCTCTACAACGATATCTACAAAAAACTGTTGGACATCGGGGACATTATCGGTATCGAGGGAGAGCTTTTTACGACCCAGGTAGGCGAAAAAACCGTTATGGTCAAGGTTTTTTCCCTTTTGAGCAAGGCACTGCGGCCCCTACCCCTACCAAAAAAGGATGCTGAAGGACATGTATTCGACGAGTTCAACGACCCGGAACAGCGCTACCGCCAACGTTATGTCGACCTTGTAGTCAATCCGAAGGTCAAGGAAACGTTTGTTAAGCGCACTAAAATCACGAACACTATCAGGCAGTTTTATAACGATATGGGCTATCTCGAAGTGGAAACCCCCATTCTGCAGCCCATTCCCGGTGGGGCGGCGGCACGACCGTTTTTGACACATCACAACGCGCTCAATATTCCCCTGTATTTGCGAATCGCGAACGAGCTTTATCTAAAGCGGTTGATAGTGGGCGGTTTCGATGGGGTCTACGAGTTTTCGAAGGATTTCCGCAACGAGGGAATGGACCGGACCCATAATCCCGAGTTCACGGTGATGGAACTCTACGTAGCCTATAAAGACTATAACTGGATGATGGATACCACCGAAAAGTTGCTCGAAAAAGTGGCTCTCGAGGCCAATGGAAATTCAAAAATCAAAGTCGGTGACAAGGAAATCGAATTCAAGGCCCCCTACCCTCGCGTTCCGATATTAGATGCCATCAAGACCCACACGGATGTCGATGTGGCGGGAATGGATGAAAACGAGCTGCGGGAGACGGCCCGCAAACTGGGCATCGAGGTCGATGACACCATGGGGGTCGGCAAGCTGATCGACGCCATTTTCGGGGAAAAATGCGAACATCATTATATACAGCCCACTTTTATTACGGACTATCCGAAAGAAATGAGTCCCCTGACCAAAGAGCACCGCAACAATCCAGCCCTGACCGAACGCTTCGAACTTTTTGCCAATGGTAAGGAAATTGCTAACGCCTACTCCGAGCTGAACGACCCCATAGACCAGCGCGAACGCTTCGAGGAGCAACTCAAACTCTCTGAAAAGGGCGACGATGAGGCCATGTTCATCGATCAGGATTTTCTACGCGCCCTGGAATATGGAATGCCCCCGACCTCCGGTATCGGCATCGGTATCGATCGGCTCGTCATGCTGCTAACCGATAATGCCTCAATCCAAGAAGTATTGTTCTTCCCGCAGATGCGACCTGAGAAAAAACCGTTGGATTTGACCGATGAGGAAAAACTGGTTCTAGAGCTCCTAAAGCCGATGGGCAGTATGAATCTTGACGAGCTAAAAACAAAAGCGGGACTTAGCAATAAAAAATGGGACAAGTCGATGAAGGGATTGGCCAAACACGGTCTGACCAAAGTAGTCGTCGACGGGGATGTTAAGACCGTCTCGCTAAAAAGTTGATTTAGGGCAGTAATTGTCGAGAGCAGACCATAGGCGAAACCTCCTTGTAATCCCTTTATTCCAAAAACACCCTCACCATTGAATTGTCCATGGTTTCGGCTTAATTGTCCATACCAAATACACAGGCTATTTCGTATCTTACAGCGGTATTTTATGAGCGCAATTTTAGTGCTCACCGTTTATAGGAAAAATACGTATCTTAGTGTAGATGAGAGGAAAGGCAAGAAGGGTTCTGAAAATACTATCGGTAATTATGCTGTTCGTTGCCGCGGGCCTGAACCATTCTTGCGGGGAATCCGATAAGGTCGATTTCAGTACTCAGATCAAACCCATTCTCAACGATAAATGCATTACTTGCCATGGCGGGGTCAAGAAAAACGGAGGTTTCAGTTTGCTGTTCGAACAGGATGCCTTTGCGGTCAATGAATCCGGTATCCCGGCCATCATCCGTGGGGATGCTTCCGCCAGTGAACTGATCAAACGGGTGCATGAAACCGATCCGGAACTCCGGATGCCCTACGAAAAGCCGCCGCTGTCCGAAGAGGAAATCGACCTGTTGACCCGCTGGATCGATCAAGGGGCGGAATGGGGGCAGCATTGGGCCTATTCGCTTCCCGAAAAAGTGGAGGTTCCCACTATTTCCGATCAATCCGAACCTTCTCTCGAGAACGAACCATCCCAAGAAGACGAAACTTCCCAGCAAGCAGGATTTTCTTTTTCCCATACTAGGTCTTTCCTGGCGGCAGATTATTCAGAGAACAAAACATCCTCTTTCATCCAAAACGGTATCGACAATTTCGTATTCGCCAGGCTCGAGAGCGAGGCCCTACAACCTAATCCTCCCGCAGAGAAAAACATTATCGCAAGAAGATTGGCACTGGACATTACGGGATTGCCACCCGATCAAGAACTCTTCGATGCCTTTACCCAAGGAGACCAATCTTACGAAACCCTTGTCAATACCTTGCTGGCCCGTACCGATTACGGTGAAAAATGGGCCAGCTGGTGGCTCGACTTGGCCCGATACGCCGATACCAAAGGCTATGAAAAGGATACGGGACGTAGCATGTGGCGGTACCGCGATTGGGTCATTGGTGCCTTCAACCAGAACATGCCCTTCGACCAGTTCACCACGGAGCAATTGGCCGGAGACCTGCTGCCGGAACCGTCTATGGACCAACTGATTGCCACGGCCTTCCACCGGAACACCATGAACAATGACGAAGGCGGTACCGAGGACGAGGAATTTCGGGTGGCCAGTGTCATCGACCGTGTAAACACCACGTTTTCCGTCTGGCAGAGTACGACCATGGAATGTGTGCAGTGCCACAGTCATCCTTATGACCCTTTTAAGCATGAGGAGTATTACAAGGCCATGGCCTTTTTCAATAATTCTAGGGACGAGGATACGCCCGATGAAAGTCCGAATATTCGATTTTATGACGAAAAGCAAAGGCAGAAAGTCGACCGGGTCAACGCTTGGGTAGACAAATACGGTTCTAAAGAAACGGCCGAACTCTACGATGATTTCTTGACGTTTAAAGAGCCCAAGTATCTCGCACACAATGCGGAAGATTTTACTAATGGCGAACTGGCGGACACCAAATTTTTGGCCCTTTGGGATGATGGTTCCTGCACCTTAAAAAATATCTTCACCCGAGGGGCCGGTTTTATGTATATGAACTATCGCACCGATATCGATGGCACGCAAATGACAGTGCGTAAAAATAATGCTGACGGAGAGATTCTTGCGCAATTCACCATGAACTCCACCGATGGCAACGTAGTTCGAAAAATACCCTTTGAAGTTACAGATGGGATAATCGATCTGTATTTCGAAACCAACAACGACCGTATCAAAAAACAGGTCTCGACCAGCTTTATCACTTGGTTCGCCTTTCTGGAGGATATTCCAGGGAAATCGCAACCGGGATATGGTAAAATCAACGATACTTTTTTGGAACTGCTGAACGCGGAGACTCCCCAATTGCCTATCATGACGGAAAACCACAGCTATATGGTTCGGGCTACCCAAGTCTTCGAAAGGGGAAATTGGTTACTAAAGAAGGATACCGTACAGCCCGGTGTTCCGAATTCTTTGAACGAGTGGAAACCCGATTGGCAGCAAAACCGGTTGGGACTCTCGAAATGGATCGTGAGCAAAGAAAATCCCTTAACGGCCCGTACCATGGTTAACCGAGTGTGGCACCGACTTTTCGGACGGGGCATCGTGTCCACAGTTGAAGATATGGGTACCCAGTCCGATCCGCCCTCACATCCGGAACTGTTGGATTGGCTTTCGCTACGATTTATGCACGAACACGATTGGGGTATCAAAGCCTTGATAAAGGACATCGTAATGTCCGGCACCTACCGTCAGGGTTCTGGGAACAGCCCCGAACTCTACCAAAAAGACCCTAACAACGAACTCTATGCCCGAGGTCCGCGTAGGCGCCTATCGGCGGAACAGATCCGAGACCAAGCTCTTGCCGTTTCCGGTTTGCTGAGCGACAAAATGTACGGTCCCGGCGTCATGCCGCCCCAGCCCGATGGGGTATGGAACTCGGTCTACAGCAACGAGGAATGGCTAGAGAGCGAGGGAGAGGATCGCTACCGCCGGGCGGTGTACACCTATTTGAAACGTACCAGTCCGTATCCTTCCTTTATCACCTTCGATGCCGGTAGCCGCGAGGTCTGTACCATTCGGCGGACGGTGACGAATACCCCATTACAGGCCTTGGTGACACTGAACGACCCAGTGTATTTAGAGGCATCCTTTGCGTTGGCAAAATCTATGAATGTGGCAGTAGACGCCGAAGATGTGGAAAAAAGCATATCCCTAGGGTATGAAAAAGCGACCTATTCCAAAATTACGCCTGATAAACTTGAGGCACTGAAAGATTTGTACGAGGAATCGCTAACGGAATTCGAGAACAAAGAAGCTATCAATAGCAATTTTTTCTCTCTTGAAGAGCAGCCCACCCCGCACCTGGCCGCCCTAACGGTAGTGGCGAACGCAATTATGAATTTGGATGAATTTCTGAGTAAGGCTTAAGAAAATGAAAGACAAAATACAGAGGTTACTTCAAGAAAGAATCATCCGCGAGACAGAGGCCAAAACCAGACGGCATTTTATCAAGCAATGCGCCATGGGCACGGGCGGACTTGCTTTGGGGTCTATATTTGCAGGATGCGGAGACTTGCTGAAAGACGACCGCTCAACCAAAAAATCCGGTTTTAGCGACCGCGACCTCAACCCTTTGGCGACCTTGGCACCGCCCTTTGCGCCAAAGGTTAAGAACGTCATTTATTTGCACATGGCGGGGGCGCCCTCGCAATTGGAAATGTTCGATTACAAGCCGGAACTTCAAAAACTGCACAATCAAGATTGTCCGCAATCCCTTCTAGAAGGCAAGAAATTCGCTTTTATCCGCGGAACGCCCAAACTATTGGGGCCGCAGGCCAATTTCAAGCAGGAAGGGGAATCCGGTAATTGGGTGTCCGACAACCTTCCACATTTCAAGAAAGTGGTCGACGAGGTCGCTTTTCTTAAAGCGGTACACACCGACCAGTTCAACCATGGTCCCGCGCAGCTGTTTATGCACACTGGCAGTCCCCGTTTGGGTCGGCCCAGTATCGGATCTTGGGTAACGTACGGATTGGGTTCCGCAAACCAGAACCTGCCCGGTTTTGTAGTATTGACCTCAGGAGGCAAGGCCCCCAGCGCGGGAAAAAGCGTTTGGGGCAGCGGATTTCTACCCTCCGTCTATCAAGGCGTGCAGTGCCGTAGCAAGGGAGACCCTGTACTTTACATCGACGACCCCGACGGTATTTCAAGGGACCTGAAAGGCCGTACCATCGATGCCATTAACAAAATCAACAAAGAGGAGTATGCCAAATACGCCGATCCGGAAATTCTCGCCCGCATCAACCAATATGAAATGGCCTACCGGATGCAAATCGCAGTGCCCGATGTAATGAACATTAACGATGAGCCTGAAAACATCAAACAGATGTATGGGGTCGAACCGGGCAAAGAATCTTTTGCCAACAACTGTCTTCTGGCCCGAAAGCTGGTCGAGGACGGCGTACGCTTCGTTCAGTTATTCGATTGGGGATGGGATACCCACGGAACGGGTCGCGACACGGCAGTGGACATTGGCCTACGCAACAAATGCCGCGAAATCGACCGACCGATGACGGCCCTGTTGCTCGACCTCAAACAAAGAGGACTGCTTGACGAGACCTTGGTCGTCTGGGGCGGCGAATTCGGCCGTACCCCCATGCAGGAAAA
>JBAUIP010000268.1:0-2116 GCA_049683055.1 Pricia sp. | reverse complement strand
ATGCTATATCGCCTGAGGACGAATCTTGCTTATTACCCACAGAATCGGCGCTTTTAGTAGCGGAGTCAAGGCCCAATTCTGAGAGAAGATTGTCATAAATCTGTTCGCTCAAAGCTTCATCGTTCTTGATCTGTTCGGCAAGAATGTCGGAAACACCTTTGGAATATGTGGTAGAGGGATTTTCACGGGATAGTTTGGCAATCAATTGCTTAAGCACAATTTGTGCTTTATCGCGAATTTTCTGTTCGGGATCTTCCAATAGGGCATCCAAAAATTCGATTTCCTTTTCGTCTCCGACGGTCACCACCTCATCAAGTAAAATTAATTTGGATTCCGTATCTATGGTTTTGAACAGGTCGGCAAAAACGCTGAATACGGGCAGTACGATTGCATCCCGTTTCGGTTCGGCCCTCTCGGTCTTCTTGGTATTGCGCTGCAGACTAAATTTGTGTATCATAAGGTCTATTCGGTCTTTAATGAAACTTTTGCTTTCTTCGGCCTTGAGTTCTTCGAGTAACGGAATTTCCCGATGGTCGCCAAGCACTTCCAAATCATCCAGAAGCCCCATCATATAGGCTTCATGCTCGTCGTAGTACACCGGTTCAGGGATAAATTCTTGAATATTCTGCTCGTCGGCAGAATGCGGAATCAACTCGTACTGGCATTCAATGTTCCGCATTTCGTTATCGGCCATAATCCAGGATAGGACATCTTCGACTTGTGGATTTTCAACATTGACAATTGGTTCCTCTTTCAACTCAAAATCCACTGGCTCCAATTCTTCGGAAATGTCATCGGAATTTTTTTCCGCAAAGGACACCTCAAAATCGGAGAGGGAGTAGCCGTCGATGTTTTCTAGGGATTCCGATTGCTCGCCGGTTTCTTCTTGGTTCTTCTCGCTCTCTCTAGCGTCTTGTCCCTCCGAGTTCTCATGGGCTTTTCCTTCTTCATCCGTTTCCGCGTCGTCATCGGTTTCCGATTCTTCATGAATCCCTGCCAATTCTTTATGGTTTCCTGAAGCTTCTTCGTGGGTCCTTGCCACTTCTTCTCCCTCAGCGGCTTCAACGGCCTGCTGCTTCTCATCAACTTTCAGCTGATTCTCGGCTTCCTCATCGGTCACGAAAGGCAGAAATGCGATTTCTTTGATTTCGGCGACCAAAGCCTCTAGTTCCTCATCCATTGTTTCGGATACATCCTCGATGGAGTGCACTTCAATATTGTTCAAACCGTTAACGGGAATGTCCGTATGGTCGGGAGCATCGGGCCGCTCGGATACCTCATCCGTTTCATCGGCTACGACTACGGGAAGGAATTGGATTGTGGATATATCGAAGTCCGCGTGTTCTTCAGTATCACTTTCGTCGGATGCGGTGGGTCGTATTTCGTCAAATACGATTTCGATATTTCTCAAAGCCTCGTCGGATTGTTCTTTGCTGGCCATGGGTCTCTCTTTTTCGGTTTGGATTGGATTTGGTAATGGGACTTGATCTGTGCCGTGGTCTGTACTTTGGTCTTTGTTTTGTTCTGGATTATGGTTTGGGCCTAAATCTGTATTTTTACTTGAATTTTGATCGGGCCTTGCATCGGGAACAATCGATTTCCGTTCTTCGGCGGCCCCTGCTTCAGGCGGAATTTCCTCCGGTACCGGTGGGGGATTTGGTTCGTCCGGGTTTTGATAATCCTTCACGTATTCGATACCCTCCGTAGGCATAACACTTTCGGGTACAATGGTGTTGATGGCACCAACAGCCTTGCTCTTCACGGAAAAATTTCCTTCCCGCTGGGATACGGATTCTAAAAATTCGATGTCCCGAGCCGTACCCAATTCAGCGATAGCGCCCAAAATGGCTATTTTGATGTCAATGGTACATTTCCAGAAAACACCCTTCAAAGTCGGTAGGGCCTCGATGACGTAGAATTCTTTGATACAATCGATGGCCTGATGTCGTACTTGATGGTCCTTATGCTTTATCAATTCCACCACCGAGGCGTTGGCATCGTTCTGGCGAAAGTATTTGATCAGCCGCAGCGAAAAAAGTACCACATGTTTGTTGGTAGAAGTCAGCCATGCCTTGAAGCGGGGTGCCTCAAAATCCTGTTTGTTGCTAAGCACATC
>JBAUIP010000267.1:0-1768 GCA_049683055.1 Pricia sp. | reverse complement strand
ATTCAGCGACGGCTTCGATCAAGGCGGCCCGGTGTGTTTTGACCTCTTCCTTCATATCCTCGGGAATATCGACCACGTCGAAAGTAGCCCCGAAATTATCTTCGTGCCAAACTACCGCACGGTTCTTGACCAAGTCAACGATTCCCCTAAAATCAGCTTCGTCACCGATAGGAAGTACGATAGGCACGGCATTGGACCGCAACATTTCACGAATTTGCTTACCTACACCCAGAAAGTCGGAACCTTGACGGTCCATTTTGTTGACGAATGCGATTCTTGGTACCTTATAATTGTCGGCCAACCTCCAGTTCGTTTCGGATTGTGGCTCCACGCCATCAACAGCACTAAAAAGGAATACGAGGCCGTCAAGCACTCGAAGGGAACGGTTTACCTCAACGGTAAAATCAACGTGTCCCGGGGTGTCGATAATATTGAAATGGTAATCTTTAGCATCTTCGGTAGGCTGTGCATTCTCCATGGGAAACGTCCACGAACAGGTCGTAGCTGCCGAAGTAATAGTAATACCTCGCTCTTGCTCCTGCTCCATCCAGTCCATCGTAGCGGCACCATCATGCACCTCACCTATTTTGTGACTGACACCGGTGTAAAAAAGGATACGCTCAGTAGTAGTGGTTTTTCCTGCATCAATATGCGCGGCGATACCTATATTTCTTGTATATTTTAAATCTCTTGTTGCCATTGCTTACTTTACTATAATGTTGGCGATTCTACTAGTCCTATATTAAGGACAATTCTATGCTGTAAAACAGGTACTAAAACCTGAAGTGGGAAAAAGCCTTGTTGGCCTCTGCCATCTTGTGGGTATCGGCGCGCTTCTTGACCGCGGCACCTTCTTCCTTGGATGCAGCCAGTACTTCGGCAGCCAATTTTTGGGCCATTCCCTTTTCGTTACGTTTTCTGGAAAAACTGATCAACCACTTCATTGCGGTGGAAATCTTCCGGTCCGGACGGATTTGCATGGGAATCTGGAACGTCGCGCCCCCAACCCTTCGGCTTCGTACCTCAACGTGGGGCATAATGTTGGAAAGGGCGTCCTTCCAAAGCTCCAAAGAGGTTTTCTCCTCATCGGTCTTCTTTTCTTCCACGATATCCATGGCATCATAGAACACGCTGAAGGCAACGGATTTCTTGCCGTCCCACATCATCATGTTTACAAATCGAGTGACCAATTGATCGCTAAACCGTGGATCCGGTAAAATCGGTCTTTTAATTGCCTGTTTTTTTCTCATTCTTCTAGAGTTGCAGGTTTTTCGGTAGGCTAGTTCGGGATTTTGCATCCACGACGCCGACCGTATTCCTTATATATTGTATTTAGCTCTTCGGTTTTTTGGCCCCATATTTCGATCGACGCTGGGTACGGCCTGCGACACCCGCGGTATCCAAGGCGCCACGAACGATATGGTAACGCACACCTGGCAAATCCTTAACCCTTCCGCCGCGCACCAATACGATGGAGTGCTCCTGAAGGTTGTGTCCCTCGCCGGGAATGTAGGCGTTCACTTCCTTACCATTGGTCAATCGGACCCGCGCTACCTTCCGCATGGCGGAGTTCGGCTTCTTCGGTGTTGTCGTATACACACGCGTGCAAACTCCCCGTCGCTGCGGACAAGAGTCCAACGCCGCCGATTTACTTTTCTTGGTAATCGTGGACCTTCCTTTTCGTACTAACTGTGAAATTGTTGGCATACTACTATATATGTATAAAAAATAACCCTTCGTTAAGGGTCGGCAAATGTAAGACTATTTG
>JBAUIP010000266.1:0-3431 GCA_049683055.1 Pricia sp. | reverse complement strand
AGTAACCGTGTAGAACAAAAGCAACGCGGGAGGCAACAGCAATTTAAATGTTCTTTTACCGGGCATAAGACCTGATTTGAGTGCGGCCCTGTAGTAACATAAGGTTTATTTCAGAAGCGAATTTTGTTATAAAACAATTTCTACAGCAATGTAGTTCGATTCAGTAACGTATTCTTTTTCAGTAACCTAGTCTGTTAGTTTGAGCTAAAATAATATACTAGCCTAAAGACCGAATCTCCATCTTAGTCAACGGTACTCGAAAACGGCTTCTATCGTCAATCTTTAAAATACCCTTTGTACCACTCCACAAACTTTCCAACGCCCTGATCTACAGGAGTATCCGGCCGGTAGTCATAATCGGCGATCAGGTCATCGACATCGGCCCAAGTGCGCTCGACATCACCTGGCTGCATGGGCATCATTTCTTTTTCCGCTTTCTTGCCAACGTGCTTTTCGATGGCTTCGATAAAATCGGACAGTTGAACGGAATTGTTGTTGCCGATGTTGTAAATCTCATAAAGCTTGCGGTCGTCCACCGGTTTTTCAATGATTCGGGATACCCCTTCGACAATATCGTCGATATAGGTGAAATCGCGTTGCATCTTTCCGTGGTTGAACACTTTGATGGGGCGGTCGTTCGTAATGGCGTCCGTAAACAGAAAGACGGCCATATCGGGGCGGCCCCAAGGACCGTAAACCGTGAAAAATCGGAGTCCCGTTGTGGGAATATCGAACAAATGGCTGTAGGTATGGGCCATGAGCTCATTACTTTTTTTGCTGGCTGCATAGAGGCTGATCGGATGGTCGACATTATCCTTGGTCGAGAAGGGAATCTTCTCGTTCAGACCGTATACGCTGGAACTACTCGCATACACCAAATGCTTGATTTTATGGTTGCGGCAACATTC
Source organism: Pricia sp. (assembly GCA_049683055.1). Classification (GTDB taxonomy): domain Bacteria; phylum Bacteroidota; class Bacteroidia; order Flavobacteriales; family Flavobacteriaceae; genus Pricia. The sequence continues at coordinate 2,523 of JBAUIP010000266.1, read as the reverse complement.
CAGCAGGTTCAGAAATCCGACGATATTGCTATCGATATAGGTTTCCGGATTTTCAAGGCTGTAGCGCACTCCGGCCTGGGCGGCAAGGTTGCAAACGATTTCGATGTTTTCCCGCTCAAAAAGCTGGGGTAGGGCCTCGCGATCTTCGAGCTTCATACGAACGAACGAGAATCGGTCGCCGTGCTTTTCGCCGGAGCAGGTGGTGTTAAAGACCTCGGCATCCTTTCGGGAAATGCCTAGTTGTTTCAGCCGATCGAATTTCAGATCGACGCTGTAGTAGTCATTAATATTGTCGAGCCCCAACACCTCGAATCCTCTTTTCAAAAGGGCTTCCGACAAATGGTATCCGATAAAGCCGGCGGCCCCTGTTACAAGTATTTTCAATTTTTTTTATTTTAAATTGTTGTTCCTTAAGCACACGGCGGAAAAATCCACATCTTACCTACCGTTACCTCGACGGTCGCGATACTTGAGAAATCATAAAGGAAATCCAAGACGGGCCGCGGAGTAAAGAAAACTTTCAATGGCGGATGTTATGACTGCCCAATCTTATAATAGTGGAAGCCTTTGTCTTCCATTTCCTCTTTGGTCATCATACGCCGTCCATCAAACAAGAACGCCGGTTTAAGCATTTTCTTGTAAATGGCATCCCAGTCATATTCTTTAAATTCGTCCCATTCGGTCAGAATGGCGATGGCATGGGCATCCTCGGCCGCATCCATTGGGTCTTTGACGACTTTGAGCAGGCGACGGTTCTCCTCAGGCGACCTTGTTTCCAGATAATCGAGGTCTTCATAGATTCGTTCCGCGGAGACTTTAGGATCGTAAACCGTGATTTCGGCACGTTCTTCCAAAAGGGCGTCCGCTACGTAAATAGCGGCGGATTCCCGGGTGTCGTTGGTATCCTTCTTAAAGGCCCATCCGTAGAAAGCGATTTTTTTGCCAGATACCGTATTATATAAGGTGGAAATGATATGGTTGGCAAAACGTCTTTTCTGGTAGTCGTTCATGATGATGACCTGCTCCCAATAATCCGCGACTTCCTGTAGGCCGAAGCTGCGGGCGATATAAACAAGGTTAAGGATATCCTTTTGAAAACAGGAACCCCCAAAGCCCACGGAGGCGTTCAGGAATTTCGGACCGATACGACTGTCGGTTCCGATGGCACGGGATACTTCGGCCACGTTGGCATCGGTTCTTTCGCACAGGGCGGATATCGCGTTGATGGAGGAAACCCGTTGCGCCAAAAAGGCATTGGCTACCAATTTGGAAAGTTCGGAAGACCAGACGTTGGTCTGTAGGATGCGATCCTCGGGAAGCCAATGGGCGTAAATGGAGGCTAGGGTGTCTTTAGCCTCCTTTCCTGAAGGAGTATCGTCGCCCCCAATCAGTACCCGATCGGCCTTCAAAAGGTCTTCGACGGCAGTCCCCTCGGCCAAAAACTCGGGATTGGAGAGGATTTCGAACTTCACATCGTTCCCCGTATTTTCGAGGATGCTCTTGATGGCACTGGCGGTTCTTACGGGAAGTGTTGATTTTTCGACCACAATTTTATCCGTGGTGGCTACTTTGGCGATATTTCGGGCACAAAGTTCCACGAATTTTAGGTCGGCCGCCTGGCCTTTACCTTTTCCGTAAGTTTTGGTGGGGGTGTTAACGGATATGAATATGATTTCGGCTTCGTCGATGGATTTATCGACCTCGGTAGAAAAGAACAGATTTTTCCCACGGTTGGCCCCTACAATTTCCTTGAGTCCTGGTTCGTAAATGGGCAGTTGGTCGAGATCCTCATGGTTCCACAGGTCGATACGTTCTTGGTTGATATCGACGACGGTTACCTGTATTTCGGGACATTGACTGGCAATAACTGACATGGTAGGCCCGCCTACGTAACCGGCGCCGATACAACAGATTTTACTTACTTTTTTCAAGGGAATATGATTTAGGTTAAGAAGTAATTATATAGAAGAAATCGAGTCATTAACTCTAATTATTGTGGGAAAATGGCTTAATTTCTTCATTTTTCGAAGTGCAAAGATTACTAAATAATTGAGGAAAATTGCAGCTTTATCGGTGTAAAGATAGATTTTTGGTTGATAGGGTCCACAATTGCCTATCCTGACCGTTCATCCCATCTAGGATGCATTACGTAGTATTTTGGCAATATCGCGGTCAAATTACAATGTTTGTCTCTATATTCGTCAAAACTTGAGGCGGATGGGATAGGCCGCACAAAACACTATACTTTGAAAAGAATACTCATTACCGGGGCCGCCGGTTTTCTGGGATCCCATTTGTGCGACCGTTTTATCAAGGAAGATTACCATGTCATCGCGATGGACAATCTGATTACCGGTGACCTGAGAAACTTGGAACATCTTTTTAAGTTGAAAAACTTTGAGTTCCACCGCCACGACGTGACTACCTTTGTACACGTACCGGGCGAGCTGGATTATATACTGCATTTTGCCTCCCCCGCCAGTCCCATCGATTATCTTAAGATTCCCATTCAGACTTTAAAGG
>JBAUIP010000265.1:0-6301 GCA_049683055.1 Pricia sp. | reverse complement strand
GCTGAAGCGTAGGGATATGCGTCCCCAATGGTTCGTCCGGCCCCCGAGCATATGCGAGCGGAACCATTTGAACTCCGTTCCGGGCACGTGGGTATAGGGCTCGCCTTCGATTTCCCATCCGCCGTAGGCCATATCCCATCCGCCAAAGGCCCGGTCCGTTCCCGCGCCCCTTCTGGGAGATTCGTAGGGCCATTTCAATTGCGTCAAGGTCTTGGGATCGGCCGGATCGAAAAACGGACCCGCCTCGACCACGGCCACATTGAAACCGGCATCGGCCAATTGTTTGGTGGCCATACCGCCACCGGCTCCCGATCCGACAATAATGACATCGTACTCCTCGGGGGTTTCCTTAATCTGCATAGTTTGGAATTTTTTTGACAAGTTATAGATATTCTGTTGAAAATACTAAAAATTCGATAGCTGTCAAGGCTTAATCCGACGTTTCGACCGGCTACCTGAAATGGTAATCTTAAACCTAAAAATTCGCCAATTGGTCCAGAGCCCGTTCCACCGTTTCGACCGGTAGTTTGCAGGTGGTATTCTGACATACATATATAAAAGTACCGTCTTCAAAGTACCGGTCCTCGAACAGCGGCAGATCGCTTTTAGAGGTACTCCCCACCACCAAGGTATTCGGCACATGGTTTTGTTTCAGATCCTTGACCAGTGCATCCGCGTTTTTCCCGACCACCGCGACTTCGTAAAAAGGATAGGCCGTGTGCAGCAAAAGGGAATTCCACTGGGAATACCTCGGTGCGCTTTCGGTGATGGCAGGCACCATAGCGGAGAGCATCCGTTTCGCTTTTTCGGTCCGTTCGGTTTCGTATTCGATATGGCCCAAGCGGAACAAATTATGCGCCATCACGGCATTGGGCGAGGGCAAGACCCCGTCGTCGGTCTTGATGATCTTGGCAATCAGTTCGTTGCCTTCGTTGTAACGGTACATTCCTGAAGCTTTATCGAAAAACCGTTCCTCGGCCGTTGCGGTCAATTCCTCAGCGAAAGCCAGGTAGTCGGTATTTAAGGTCGCACTGTAAAGTTGCAGCGAAGCATCGGCCAAAAAGGCGTAGTCCTCCAAGAAACCCTCCTTCTGCCGGCTGCCCTCTTTATAGGTGTGCACTAAGCTGCCATTTTGGTATGATTTGGCCTTCAGGAACTCGAACACGGATTCCGCCTTGGCCAAATCCTTCTTTCGACCAAAGCTTTCGTAAACATTTAAAAAGCCTTTGATTAACAGCGCGTTCCACGATGTGATAATCTTATCGTCGGTAGATGGACGGATGCGTTCGTCGCGGGCGGACAGCAACTTGTTGTACCAACTCTTTTTGGCAGCCTGCAGCTGTTCCATGGAAATGGATTCTTCGGTGATAAACGTCTTATCATCCTTGGACTTTCGCAAAATGTATTTGCCATCTTCCCAAATTTCTTTCTGCTGGATATTATGATAGGATGCAAATAGCTCAAAGTCCGATCCGAGAACGGATTCCAGTTCTTCCTTCTCCCAAACATAGAATTTTCCTTCCTCGCCCTCGGAATCGGCGTTCAGGGCGGCATAATATCCGCCGTCGGGACGCTTCATTTCCCGCTCCAGAAATTCCATCGTGCCCATCACCACTTCCTTGTAGGTCGAATCCCTAAAAATCTGATAGGCCTTGGCGTACAGGCTGAGCGCCTGGGCATTGTCGTAGAGCATCTTTTCGAAGTGCGGCACCTTCCATTGATCATCCGTGGCGTAACGGTAAAATCCCCCGCCCAGATGGTCGTAAATACCGCCGGATGCCATCTTGTCCAAAGTATTACGCACGTGCTGTTCGGCGGATCCGTCCTCGGCCAACATCGCGTAATCCAATAAAAAACTGAGGTTCGTGGGAATCATGAATTTTTGCGTCCCTTTGTCGCCACCTTGTTTTGTATCCCAATTTTTTTTCCAGGTTTCGACGCTTCGGTGTAAAGTTTCTTGAGTCAGCGATTCGGTATCTTCGGCAGACTCTACGAGATTGGCCTCCGCAATGCCCGCTGCTACCATATCTGAATATTCCTCCGCCTTTACCGGGTCGTTTTTGTAGAGTTCACTGATTTTGGTCAGCACTTTCATCCATTGCTTTTTGGTGTGGTAGGTGCCGCCGTACAAGGGCTTCCCATTGGGAAGGGTGATGACGTTGAGGGGCCATCCGCCGTTGCCGGAAATCAGTTGCAAGGCCGTCATGTAGACCTGATCGACGTCGGGCCGCTCCTCCCGGTCTACCTTGATGTTCATAAAATTTTCGTTCATGATGGCGGCGACCTCTTCGTCCTCAAAAGTCTCCTCTTCCATGACGTGACACCAGTGGCAGGAGGAATAACCGATGCTGACCAGCACCAGTTTATCCTGTTCTTCGGCATCCTGCAAAGCTTTTTGGCTCCAAGGCCGCCAGTTCACTGGATTGTGGGCGTGCTGTAGCAGATAAGGACTAGTTTCCTCGGCGAGGGCGTTGGTGTAGTCGTGTACCACTTCCTTCTCCTGTCCCTTGTTTTCCTTACAAGATAAAGTGAATAGGAGGCACAGGATGAGCATCCGACAAAAAATACCTTTCATAGCGTGGATTATCCCTCAAAAATACGAACTTCCAAATCAAGTTCAGGTTCAAGCGCATGTTCAAGTTCAAGCGCCAGTGCAAGGGCAAATGCGGGCTCAAGTTCAAGGATAAGCGCAAGTGTTGTTTCGGTTCGACCTTTGGCGCCGAAAGGAGGATGTCTTTTCCAAGTCGGAGACCGAAAACAAAAAAGGCCCCCAATTACGGAAGCCTTTTTTAATGGTCGGTTTGCCCCTAAAAGTGTTTAAAACTTTCGCTGTATCACCATTTGCTTATGATATTCATTGCCATCCAAATCCTTGGCACTGATGAAATAGAATCCCTCGGAGAACACGGAGACATTGATGATATAATCCCGTCCAAATTGGATGTCATTGGCATCAAAGGCCCGCATCAACCGGCCTCCCATGTTGTAGATGTACACATTTTCCAAATCAACTACTCCCGTATACCCAAGATTGATCTCAATCGAAGCGGGATTCGGGAACAACCGAAGCTCGGCATCCTGTTCGTCAATACGCACATTGGGCTCCAGGTCGTTGACTGTGATGACGATGGAATCCGTCGCGCTTTCGCCGGCCTCATCGGTAACCGTTAGGATCGCGGTGTAGACCCCTGGCTCGGTAAAAATGTGGCTAACTGCCGCACCGGATGCATCGGGACTGCCGTCGCCGAAACTCCAAGTATAGCTGACAATGCCTTTGTCGTCGGTCGAGTCGCTACCATCGAAATTGACTGTCAGCGGGGCAAAACTTTCCGTGATATCGCTGACCGCTACCGCACTGGGCGCTCCGTTCGGAATAATCTCTGCGAATACTACCTCAATGGTGTGGTGCTGATTTACTTCCTCAAAGGCATAGCTTTGGGTCAAAATCACATTTTCGTCATCGATACTTTCGCCATTGACTAAAACCTCGCCAATTTCGAAACCATCATCCGGGGTAATCGCGAAGTTCTGTAATCCGCCATCGAAAACCTCCACGCTTCCAGCAGGCGAAATGGTGCCCCCTGCACTACCGCTTGCCGTGATAATATAAGTCGTCGGCACCGTAATTTCAATAAACACGGCCTCGATGCTGTGTGCTGCCATGATATTTTCGAAGCTGTATTCCGCGTTGGCCGGAACCGTTTGGCCATCAACTACGGTTTGGCCGTTTACCTCTTCACCGTCCACCAAGAAATGCTCGAACGAATATCCTTTATTCGCCGTGGCGGAAAATGTCTGCAACGTTCCTTCTAATAAATTGATGGTGCCTTCGGGGGAAATCGTTCCGCCCGGACCGGCACCGGCCGTGATGTCATAGACGGGAATCTCCTCAAAAACCGCATTGATACCATGCGCCTGGTTCACCTCCGTAAATTCGTAGAACGAAATCGCTCCCTGCGATACTCCGTCGACCGTTACGTCGTTGACACGATAGCCACTTTCGGCTACAATGCTGTAGGACATCGAACTGCCTTCGTTGACAAAGGTGGCGCTTTCGGGATCAATACTTCCACCATTGGTCGCGGAGGAGGTAATCACGTGCTGGATCGCCTCGAAGGATACAGTGATGGTATGGGCCTCTTGTACATCCTCGAAAATAAAATTATCCGTGATTGATTGGGATACGCCATCTACCTGAATATCAGAAATCAAATATCCTTCATCAGGAATGATACTAAAAGCTTGTTCCGAGCCTTCGTCGACTGTAATCTGGCCCTCGGGAGTGATGCTTCCCTTGGCACCGGCCGTGGCAAAAATGGAGTGGGTCGGTTTGGGCAGTACCGTTATTTCAACGGAATCACTACCGGTCTGCCCGTCGGCATCGGTGACGGTCAGGCTTACGTTGTAGATACCGGCTTCCGCGAAAGTAAATCCTACATCCTCTTGATCGGAAGTGGAGCCGTCGGCGTCGCCGAATTCCCACAGATAGTCTGTGATGCCCACATCGTCGGCAGAAGGACTGCTGGAGAACAGCACCCTCAAAGGCGCTTCGCCTTCGACCTGAGATGCGTTGATTCCCGCTACCGGAGCACCGGAGTTATCGATTATCCAAGTGAATTCCTCGGTCGTGGTATCGGCGATATTATTGCTGTTGGAGACGGTTACTTCGACCTGATACGGACTTCCCGCTGCGGCGCCGGAGTCTGTGTCGGTTCCCCTGGGGGATTCCGCGGCTGTTGTCAAAACGGCATCGGAATACGAAGGTCCGTCTACTTTGTACAGGGCCATTTTATCGATAACATGGCCGGCCGAGCGTTCCGAAACCTCAAAGGTATAGGTACCGGCGTTGACGAAGCGAACATAGATATCATGTATTGGATCGTCGCCATCGTGGGCATCGCTTGTTCGGGATTGCCAATCATAGGTTTCGGAGACACCACCGCTTCTAAAGATTTTGAAGTAACCATTGCTCCCACCACCTAGAGGTGTAGTACCAGGTCCTATACGACTGCTTCCTTTTGGGAATACGATCGATTCTTGATCTCCTTCGAGATTGGCCACAAGACTAGCCTCGTCCACTGGGTTACCCTCATATCCAAAGAACCAGACATCCTCGTTGTTCGGAAAGCGTAGCCAGTTGTCGTTCTGATCGCTCGGGGAACTTCCACTGAAGAAACTTCGCCAATTGAACCGATAGACTCCCGGAGTCGAAATGGTCACCTGATAGGGAATGGTACCGCCGCTGATGGAATTCAGGCTGTTCGTACCCGCTTTAATACCTGTCACCCCGTCGGTGGTAGTTTCCGTCCACCCGGGAACAATGTTGCCCGACTCCGCTTCGATGATTAGGAGTCCGTTTTCTTCCAGAAAGGGGCCAGTATTTTCTCCGGAGGTTACCGTACCGCTAATTACCCCCGTAGCCGGATCGATGGTCAGTGTCGGAGGCAGTCCCGTAGCGGAAAAGGTGAAATCACCACCTGCATTCTCTAGTTCGATAGGTAGGGATACTACATTCCCTTCTTTATGATATTGGGTACCGGGATTATCAAATCCAGAGGATAGTTCGCCGTTTTTGAGAACGATGTCCAGGCTGGATGTGGCCCCGTATTCGATGGTCAACAAGACACTGGTGTTTTGTCCGGATTCGTCCAAGAAAACCGTGATGGTATGCTTGCTGTCGGGCATTAGGAATCCATTTTCCAGATTCCCGGAAACTATCCCATAATGGGATGCATCGGGACCGGCAAGTTCCATGGAACGGATGATAATTCCCGTAGTTCCAGCGTTTATCCGAAGGTTGAGGTCAATGGATGTACCTGATTTTAAATCAACCACATCGGGAGCTGATAATTGACTCGCCTTTGTAGGAATTCCAACGGGATTGTCCTCCCCTAAGAACTCCATATTCTTCTGGTTGCCTGCTCCTTTTTTGTGGGAGCCACCGACGATGAAAACCCCTTCTCCGGAAACGATGGCCTGCGTACCATGCCTTTTGTGGTTCAGGTCTGGGAGACGCGTCCAGGTTTGGGCCACTGGATCGTACTGTTCGGTAATCACGAGGGCATCGGTGACCATCGCACCGTACACCGGTTCGTTCTCGACCTCTCCGCCTATAACCAGCAGTTTGCCGTTGAGACTGGCTACCGAGGCCGCAGCCCTAGGGGTAGGGATATTTTGATCGGGAGGAAGTGTGCTCCAAGTCCCGCTGGTAAAATTGTAGACATCGACCTCGGGGATAACCGGTTTGAAGGTCTCCACGATATTAGGATTAGGATTACCCGAAAGGCGGCCGCCCGCCAAG
>JBAUIP010000264.1:0-3197 GCA_049683055.1 Pricia sp. | reverse complement strand
TCGCAGGGTAGAAAGATGCATCCTTTATCGGTATTACCATCAAAATATTCGAAACGATGAAGCAGCCAAAGGGTCAGTTTGGCGGGAAATTCTCCGGGAGGGGTATCTTCTTTTTTATTCTTGGAATTGAATTGTATCCCGGCCTCGGTCGTATTGGAAACGATAAACCGGATATCGGGATTCTCGGCCAGTTCAAGATAGTTGGACCATTCGGTGTAGCAGTTCACGACCTTTTGAACGGAGGTCACAAGGTGTTTTTCATTGATTTGTCTTCCTTCTTTAACGCCATCGAGCACGACCGTGAAAAGTCCGTCCTGCGATTTTAGTTCCGCATAGTCACCGCCCGCTGTGGGCTTGATAACAGCGATGCCGCCGTTGAAGTCCGTTTCCTCGTTTAGAATGTCGACCATCCAGTCCACGAAGGCACGGAGGAAGTTTCCCCCACCGAACTGCATAATTTTGAGGGGAAGATTATGTGATTTTTGAGCTGTTTCTCGATTCAGGGCTTGCATATTGTACTATAATATATTTGGGAATTTGGTAGAGGTTATAGTGAAATCCCCCTTTTCCAAGGAATAAAATCATCTTGACCCAATCGCACCGCAGCGGGAGTTGCTTCTCCGCTAGCTACTTTTATGATATATTCCAACAATTCCTTACCCTTGCTTTCGATGGTATCCTCACCCGTGATGATGGTTCCGGCATTGAAATCTATAAGATCTTTCATTTTTTCGCTCAAGGTATTGTTGCTAGAAATTTTGATGACCGGCGCGATGGGATTGCCCGTCGGGGTCCCCAAACCAGTGGTAAATGCGATGACATTGCATCCGGAACCTGCCAGACCGGTAGTACTTTCTACATCGTTTCCGGGGGTGCAAAGGAGGTTCAATCCTTTTTTTACAGACTTTTCACTGTAATCCAGCACGTCGGTGACCGGAGAAGTGCCTCCTTTTTTAGCTGCGCCTGCGGATTTTATGGCGTCGGTAATCAATCCATCCTTTATATTGCCGGGAGAGGGATTGTTCTTGAATGCCGATCCCAAGGCCACCGCCCGGTCGGAATAGTCCCGCATGAGGGAGGCGAATTTCTCGGCGCTTTCCTCAGTATCGCAGCGGTTGATCAATTCCTGTTCGACGCCGTTCAGTTCGGGAAATTCCGAAAGCACCGTGGTTGCGCCCAGAGCCACCAAGAGATCGGAGGCGTATCCTAGAGCGGGATTGGCGGATATTCCGGAAAAGCCGTCCGAACCGCCACACTCCAATCCCAATACCAAATGGTGCAAAGGGGCTGGCTGTCGCTCGACCTTATTTGCCTCGATCAATCCTAAAAAGGTTTTTTTGACGGCATCCTCCAAAAAATGACGCTCGCTTTTGCTCTGCTGCTGTTCAAGGATGTATAGCGGCTTTGAAAAATCGGGATTCCGCTTGTGTATGGCCGCTTGTAGCAATTCCACCTGTGCATTCTGGCATCCGAGGCTCAGCACCGTCGCCCCGGCCACATTGGAATTGGTAATATAGCCCGCCAATAGTTCGCATAAGGTATCGGAATCCAACCGAAAGCCACCGCAGCCACCCTCGTGATTTAAAAATTTAATACCGTCGACATTGGGAAAAGTCCGGTTGCGCTTAACATCTTCGGGGGTTTTGATGATATCGGTAGATAAGAGTTCGTCGGTGCCCGCGCCCTTCTCATATTGATTGATTAGGGACTGGGTATCGACCACAAAATCCGTCGTGGTATGATAGCCCAAGGCTTCGGCCAAAGAAGATTCCAACACCTCTACGTTACGGTTCTCACAGAAGACCATTGGAATTACCAGCCAATGGTTCGCCGTACCCACACTGCCATCGGCGCGGTGGTAACCGTTAAAGGTTCTGTTTTTCCATCGGCCCACTTCCGGGGCCTGCCAAGACGATTTTTGGTTGGCGACCCCGTATTCGGAGGAAGCGTGTACTACATTTTCAGTCGTAATCGTCTCCCCTCGGGCAATGGGTTTTATAGCCTTGGCGACCAAAGTTCCGTACATTTTAATCTCATCCCCGGGGGAAAGGTCCGACACCGTAAATTTATGCTTGGCCTTGGTCTTTCCGACCAGTTCAAAAACCTGGTCCTGATGATCGATTCGAGTATCTTTTTCCAAATCTATCAATGCGGCCAGTACATTATCGTCGGGATGAAGCTGTATAAAGGTTTTGTTCATAATTGGGATTCGATTGTTCGCTAGCCTACATATTAAGATAATCCAAACTCATTTCGGTAAGTGCCCTTACGCCCAAAATCAGTCCGCTGTCATCGATTTTAAAATCGGGAGTGTGGTGCGGATAGGCTTCCGTAGTTCCAGCTGTCATTCCCCCTAAGAAGAAAAAGAATCCCGGTACTTCCTTTTGATAATAGGAAAAGTCTTCCGCCCCGGTAACCGCATTCTGGGTCTGGACGTTGTTTTCCCCAGCTACTTTTTTTAAAGTAGGAAGCATTTGTTCGACCAGAGCCGGTTCATTGTAGGTGATTTCGGTTGCGTTGTTAATTTGGATGGATGCCTCACCGCCATAGGCCATGGCGATAGCGGGCACCATTTCTTCCATCCGCCGGTTGATGTGCTTCTGCATATCGGGATCCAGAGTGCGGATGGTACCGATCATCTCGGCACTCTCGGGAATGATATTTGAACGCACCCCAGCGGTAATTTTTCCAACAGTAATGACCGCAGCCTCTTTTGTCAGCTCGGTCTCCCGACTAATAATGGTCTGAAGACCATCGATAATCTTGGCGCTGATCAGAATCGGATCGACACCGGACCAGGGCCGGGATCCATGGCTCTGCTTACCCTTCACCTGAATCTCAAAGTTCTGTGCCGCAGCCATGGTGCCACCTGATTTATAACGAATGACGCCAACGGGAGTCTGGGAATTGATGTGCAACCCGAAAATGGCATCCACATCGGGATTCTGGAGCACTCCCTCTTTCACCATGAGATCGGCACCGCCTTCGTCTCCCGGGGGCGCACCTTCCTCGGCCGGTAGAAAAATAAATTTCACTGTACCCTTTATTTTATCCTTGTTTTGGGACAGCACCTCGGCTACTCCCATCAAAATCGCGACGTGGGTATCGTGTCCGCATGCGTGCATCACGGGTACTTCCTCCCCTTTATATTCTCCTTTTACGGTAGACTTAAAGGGTAAATCGTTACGCTCCAGCAC
>JBAUIP010000263.1:0-3340 GCA_049683055.1 Pricia sp. | reverse complement strand
ACTTTAAAGTGGATGAGTTGGAAAGCGTTGAAAAACTCATCCGACCGAAAACCAAAATCCTATATGCCGAAACGCCCACCAATCCGGGAGTAGATGTGCTGGATTTGGAGGCGTTGGGAGATATCGCAAAAAAACACAATCTGATATTGATTATCGATAACTGCTTTGCATCCCCTTATTTGCAGCAGCCGATTCGGTTCGGCGCCGACCTGGTCATCCACTCCGGCACCAAGCTGATGGACGGGCAGGGCAGGGTCTTAGCGGGAATCACGGTCGGAAGCCATGAATTGATCGATAAGGTATACCGCTTCTCACGCATCACCGGACCCGCACTTTCGCCATTCAACGCTTGGGTACTGTCCAAAAGTCTGGAGACATTGGCGGTAAGGGTAGACCGGCACTGCGAAAACGCCCTAAAACTCGCGGAATACCTCGAAGGTCACGACAACGTCAATTGGGTAAAATATCCCTTTTTAAAATCCCATCCGAAGTACGAAATCGCGAAAAAACAAATGAAGGCCGGGGGCTGTGTCGTCGCCTTCGAAGTAAAGGGTGGACTACAAGCGGGACAGCAATTTTTCGACTCCATCAAACTCCTATCCTTATCAGCCAACTTGGGCGATTCGCGGAGTATCGTCACGCATCCGGCATCCACCACCCATAGCAAACTGACCGTCGAAGAGCGTGCCGAAACCGGAATTACCGACGGCATGGTGCGCGTTTCAGTAGGGTTGGAGCATATTGATGATATTATTGGAGACATCGAGCAGGCGCTGAGTTAGCCCCTTTTTAATTATCTTAGCCCACATGCTCTCCAAAAAAACGAAATACGGCCTGAAGGCACTGACCTATCTGGCATCCCAACAGGAAAATTCACCGGTGCAGATTGCGGAAATCGCGGAACGGGAAAATATATCCCAAAAATTTCTGGAGAGCATCTTGCTGTCCCTGCGCAAAACGGGATTTCTGGGGTCTAAAAAAGGAAAGGGCGGGGGGTACTATTTAATCAAAGACCCAAAGGAAGTATTGATGACCGATGTGATGCGCATCCTAGAGGGGCCGATTGCCATGGTGCCCTGCGTTAGCCTAAATTTTTATGAGAAATGCGCTGACTGTCCCGATGAGGCATCCTGCTCGGTGAATAAGTTGATGCTAGAGGTCCGGGATGCGAATTTGGAAGTGTATCGCAATAATACCTTGGCGGATTTGATTGTCTAGAATATAGTCCATCCTATTTTAACAGAATATATTTTAAATTATTCCTCGTGGTCGGTTTTTGAAGCTTATCTTTCGGCCCGATCTCAACAGTTTGGAATTTTCTCAAAAACTTCGACATCCTCCCCAGCACCTCGACATCTTCCTTAACACTTCGACAACCTCTTTAACACTTCGACATCCCTCTTAACATCTCGTCATTATCCTGATAACTTAATTAACCTCCCAAAATCTTTACATCCTTTAAAAAATCCATAATCAACATGCTGCAATTCTGGTAATCTACTAAATCTATGGGGTAAAAGTAATTTCTTTGGCCAGTTTGCGTCCAATACAATAAATTTCTCCTATTTTTGTTTACTCTATTAAGTTGATGGGATAATTAGATTTATAAACCGATGATTCTAGACCAATTGATTCTGGACAAGGGCGCACCAAAGAAAAAATATGCTGAGGACAAGAAATCGGAACAGCCTATGCGCAGTATCGCCAAGGCTATAAGTTGGCGGGTCATCGGTACGTTGGATACGCTTTTTATATCCTATTTGCTGACGGGAAAGGTCGCCATTGCGGCATCGATCGCGTCCATTGATTTCGTAACAAAAATGTTCCTGTACTTCTTCCATGAACGTGTTTGGAATAAAATAGGATGGGGCAGGTAAGGGATAATCACCGCATCGACAACTAATGTTTTGATGCAAATCTAAAAGAGTAGGGTATGGCATTCTCAGAAAAATCCATTGCAAGGCTGAACGCACAGTTCAAGGGCATTCCCCCGGAGGAAATCATTTCTTGGGCGGTTAAAAATGCGGATAATCCTGTAGTGACGACCAACTTCAGGCCCTATGAAGTGGCGATTTTGAACGCGGTTTCCGAGGTCAATACGGATATTCCAGTAATTTGGTGCGATACGGGATATAATACACCCAAAACTTACAAACATGCCGAGGAACTGATTAAAGGTTTAAAGCTAAATATTGACCTGTATGTACCACGACAGACTACGGCCCATCGGGACAGTGTCATGGGTATCCCACAAATCGACGACCCTAGGCATGCGGAGTTTACCGAACAGGTCAAGCTCGAACCTTTTCGTAGGGCTATGGCGGCACACCGACCGGATGTATGGTTCACCAATCTGAGAAAGGGGCAGACCGCCCTGCGCAATTCCCTCGATATTTTGAGCCTCAGCAAAGACGGTGTCTTGAAGGTGAGTCCCTTTTACTATTGGAGCGACACCCAGCTGGATGCCTATCTCAAAGAAAATAATTTGCCCAACGAACACAACTATTTCGATCCCACCAAGGTTTTGGCGAACCGGGAATGCGGATTGCATACTTGAAAATAAATTTATGACCGATACGTCACATATCAACGCCCTGGAGAACGAGGCCATCTACATTTTCCGCGAGGTGGCGGCACAATTTGAACGGCCGGTACTCTTGTTTTCCGGTGGAAAGGATTCCATTACCTTGGTGCGTTTGGCCCAGAAAGCCTTTTGGCCCGCCAAGATTTCCTTTCCTCTCATGCATATCGACACCGGACATAATTTTCCGGAAACCATAGCGTTCCGGGATAGCTTGGTCGAGGAATTGGGATTGGAACTGATTGTACGGAATGTACAGGATTCCATCGACGAGGGAAAGGTCAAAGAGGAATCGGGAAAATATTCCAGTAGGAATTCCCTTCAGACCACCACTTTGCTCGATGCGATCGAGGAATTCAAGTTCGACGCCTGTATCGGTGGTGCAAGACGCGATGAGGAAAAGGCCCGGGCCAAAGAGCGGATTTTCTCCGTACGGGACGATTTTGGGCAGTGGGACGAGCGGAACCAGCGCCCCGAACTGTTCGATATGTTGAACGGCCAGATCGAACTGGGCCAGAACGTTCGGGTGTTTCCGATTTCCAATTGGACGGAGCTCGACGTGTGGTCTTATATCAAAGAAGAAGAAATTGAAATTCCCTCTATTTATTTCGCCCACAGGCGGAAGGTATTTTTGAGGGATGGATTGGTTTGGAGTCATTCCGACTTCGTCTATCAAGAAGAAGATGAGGAAGTTTTGGAACGCATGGTACGATTTAGGACGGTAGGGGATATGAGCTGCACTGCGGCGGTATTTTCGGA
>JBAUIP010000262.1:0-2988 GCA_049683055.1 Pricia sp. | reverse complement strand
GATTGGTATCCGTTAGGGTGAAAAAAGCATTCTTTAATAGGATGTGGACTTGGTTGCTGCCTTCAATATCCGTTCCCAACAGATGCTTCAATTGGCTAAGTCCGATAATAATAGCGGCCGCGGAAGTAAAGCCGCTGATGACCGGTCTGGAAAGAAAGTTGACCAAAAAGCCCATCCGCAGAAGCCCTAAGGCCAACTGAATGGTTCCCATGAACAAGGCCAGGAAGATGGCCATGGCGATGTATTCGTCGATTCCCGACAGGGCAAGGGCCCCAAGGCCGGAAGCCACCAAAAGGGAATCCATGGCGACCGGTCCGACCGCCAACTGCCGCGAGGTGCCCATCACGGCGTAGATGATTTGGGGAACAAGGGAGGCATACAATCCGAAAACCGGTGGAAGGCCTGCAATCATGGCGTAGGCCATTCCCTGCGGAATTAACATGATACCTACGGTCAGTCCTGCAGATATATCCCCCGATAGGTAGGATTTTTTATACCGCGGAAGCCATTGAAAAATCGGAAAGTACCGTTTTAGCATGCTAAATAGCTCTAGAGGCCAAAGATAACCGCTTCTGAATGCGTTCGCAGTAACATTAGTTACAGAGGGCGGTTAAATTACTCCGCAGCTACCATGGTTATAGGTTATCTTGAAACCGTTTCAAAACAACATTTCTCACCGCACGATTATAAATTCAATAACGCTATATGGTTTCGGTGCAGCTCGATGTGGCCCATCTGCTCCAATTTTTTTAGAAGTCGAGAGATGACCACCCTTGAAGTGTGCAAATCGTAGGCAATCTCTTGATGGGTATTGTTTATTATCCTGTCTTTGTTGACCCTTGACTTTTCCTTGAGATAGGCGACCAGCCGTTCATCCATCCTATCGAAGGCGATATGGTCCAAGGTGCCGAGCAGTTCGTTTAACCGGCTGTGATAGCTTTCCATTACGAAACCTCGCCAGGACTTGTATTTTGCCATCCATTCCTCCATTTTACGGATGGGAACCATAACGAGTTTGGCATCCGTCTCCGCGATGGCCCGGATCTCGCTCTTGGAATCCCCCATGCAGCAGGTCATGGTCATGGAACAGGTATCCCCCTTTTCGAGATAATAGAGTAGAAGTTCATCCCCGTCATTATCCTCCCTCAAAATTTTGATGGCTCCCGATATCAACAAGGGCATCCCCCTTACGGTATCGCCAATGTCCATCAGTTTCGCCCCTTCCGGTACTTCCTTAAAGGTTCCGACCTGTACGATTTCGTTGATGAGGGCATCCTCGAACTGTTTTCCGTATCCCGCTTTTAGTTCCTGTATCATAGACCCTTAGTTGACGTTTTCCGCTATTTTCTTATCGTACCCAAAAAAGATATTCGCCCGAATGGATTTGGACACGATGCCAATATAGGGCATGGCCAACACTGGGACAAGGACAATGGTCAGGAACAGGGCGACAACATCTAGATCCCATCCGAAAATCTGAGTTCCAAATGGAAGTCCGACCGTATCATGGATTACTTGCCTTCAATAGATTCGCAAAATTATAGGCCGAATATACCAGGTTGTTATGGCTGGAACGTATGGCATCCTCTAAATTTGATATTCCTTTTACGATAGAGGCGGCATAGGCCAGTCCCATTTGTTTTTGATCGGCCGGGGAAATGGCCACCTCACCACAGAGGGCCGCCACAGGAATGTGCTGCTTTTTGGCGGAATCCAAAACTCCGTTGATGGTCTTGCCCGATAAAGTCTGGCCATCCAATTTTCCCTCTCCGGTAATAATCCAGTCCGCATTTCTTATTTGGGTATCGAAATCGGCTATCTCCTTGATCAGATTATTGCCGGAAGTCAGGATTGCATCCATAAAGACGGATATTCCACCGCCGATCCCGCCCGCAGCGCCCGCTCCAGGGATATTCTGAACGTCGATACCATACTGATCGCTGATGACGCCAGCAAAGTTTCGAAGTCCGCCATCCAAGCGTATAACATCTTCTTCGGAGGCCCCCTTTTGCGCCGCGTAAACATAGGCCGCGCCGTCTTTCCCGTAAAACGGATTGGTCACATCACAGGCGACTTTCACGGTTACGCTTCCAAGATCGGCATCTACGCCCGAGGCATCGATTTTTCTAACCTGGGCAAGACTTTTCCCGATAGGCAACAAGGGTTTGTCATCCTTATCCAAAAAAACATAGCCCAAGGCCACGGCGATGCCCATACCTGCATCGTTGGTGGCACTTCCCCCGATGCCTAAAACGATTTCCTTGGCTCCCTTTTTTAGGGCATCGTACAGTAGTTCCCCGGTTCCCAGACTGGTGGTGGCCATACAATCTCTTTCTTCTTTTTTCAAGAGCTTTAGACCTGACGCCTCGGCCATTTCGATATAGGCGGTCTTGGTATCCTGGGAAAAAAGATAGGATGCCCCCACGGCACGGAACAGGGGATCGTTCACAGTACGGTTTTGGGTCTCGGCATGGAGGTAATGCCCAACGACTTCGATGGTACCATCGCCTCCGTCCGCCAAAGGAATTTTGAGGATGTCCGCGTCCTTGAAAACCATGCGAAATCCCTCTTCCACGGCATCGCAGAACTCAAATCCGGTCAGGGAGCCTTTGAACTTGTCGGGGGCGATTACGAATTTCATGGAACCGGTTCGATTAGATGCCTCATAAAGTTTGCGGCCCTTAAAAATAGGAAAATTGGGCAACTTTAATTTAGTGGGATGGATGGCGTGAACAAAAAAAGCCTTCGCATCAGCGAAGGCCTGTATTCATTAGGTGACCTGACTGGGGCTCGAACCCAGGACCCTCTCCTTAAAAGCGAGATGCTCTACCAACTGAGCTATCAGGTCAAAATATCTAAACCAAAAGGGCGTGTGAATCAGTGCGCCAAACTTTTCCCTTTAGCGGCTGCTAATATAAGGTCATTAATTAATTTTACAAGACGATTTCTACAGAAATTTCCGATTTCTTTGAATTGGTCTTCGAATGC
>JBAUIP010000261.1:0-19074 GCA_049683055.1 Pricia sp. | reverse complement strand
CGGAAATAGACTCCAAATTGCGTATGCTCAATACCATGGATATTTCAGAACGGAAACGGGAAAGGTTGATTGAAGCATTGACCGAGGATCCTTTTTCTCCCAGATTGCATAAAGTATTCGCGGACATCGATTTTGAAGCAGAAAATCAGTAGAATAGAATTTCTTCGTATTTATTTGTCTAAAGTCGAAATTGTGGAAGTCCGGCCAGCCCAAAAATGTCGGCCATAATAATGAGAAAGCCGTCTTGATATCTATCTAGACGGCTTTTTCAGTATCAAAATGTCGAGGAGCGACCCCGAACTTTTCAGTGGGATTTCATTTTTTCTTTTCGTTTTTTCAACTGCCGATCGAGGTCATTGACCGATTCCTTTATGGAAGCTTCAAAACTGTCATGGCTAGCCTCTGCAAAAAGTCTTGGCCCAGGAAGACTCAATCGAATATTACAGATCATTCCCGTTTCGTCGGAAGAAGTATTTTCCGTTTTGAAAAAAACATCGGCCCTAATGATGAAATCATATTTATCGACCAATTTGTTGATTTTTTCTGTGGCCAGTTGCTCTAGGCGTGGGCTGGCACTTGCGCTATCGTACTCAAAGTTAATTTCCATAACTGCAAGATACCATAATCTCTATTGCGTAGTGCATGCATTTACGATTTTTTTTGACTTCGGTCATATATGGATACCGCTTCAATAAAATAAATAATTGGTAATCCCGAAACTATTACTTGTAAGAAAAAGTAAAAAAGCCAAACGTACTGTTAAAGTTAGAATTATCTAGTTCTCAAAGATATAACAAACCCGTTTTTTCACTAGATTCGTAATAGCCAACTACCAAGGAGCGTAAAATCTTACGTTCTCCACTCAAGAACAACCTAAATCCGCATCCCATGAAAACAGCACAGGAGCCTCGCCCCGGCATCCGGGAAACTGAAAAAAACGCCTTGGTACTACGTTTGGAACTCAATCAAAAAGACCTAGATCGTCTTCGCGGTCAACTGAGTTCGTATCGATACGAACCTAAAACCTACAATCTTTTTGAACGAATGGAAAGCCTTCGGAACGGTCTCGACCAGTTGTCCAAAACCAATTTGGAAATCATCGTTTCCATCAGGGAAAAAAGAAAACAGGTAGACAACTATGTTGAAAGTGTGAAGCAACAATTTGCCGAGTTCAACACGTTGCATCGAAAAATCGAAGACTATATCCAAGGCGCATTAGCTCACGGAAAATTAGAACAAGTAATGTAAGAATGACTATGGAAGACCAGAAAAAGCACGCCCATTTTCAAGACAAATACAAACGCTCCTCAAATTTCGGAAAGATGGATGCCGATACGCGTCCCGATGCCGAAAAGGATGGTACTATCAATCTTGAGGAAAAAAAAGATAAAAGCGTCAAAGAAATTCGGAAGACGGTAGATAATTTGCTTAAAGACTCTGAGAAGGATTGAATTTTGTCGGGTTTATTTTTGCAGGATAAGTGGTGTGGGAGGAAGGTCATAAGTAAATCTCAATAGTAAAAACATTTTTGTATTTTACATAATGTAAATTATGAAACAAAAATTCATAATTAGACGTTATGTAAAATAGCGATAAGTTATAAGTAATTCCACTGAATTCCAAGCTTTTTCGCGCGTGAGCTTAATTTTTCACGGTCATTTTCGTCAAATTGCCGCAACATCACAAAATTTTGAAAATAAAATTTATGTGCCCTTGCTATCACTCTCCGTTATAGCATTATCAGCTAATTCCTCATTTAAACCCATCGTAGCACTAGGTTGTACAAGTTTGGTCTTTAAATTATATGGCAACTTATTCAAGGTCTTGTCATCGTCAATAATTACGAAAGCATTTTCATCGCTTTGGAAGACCCACGCCAGAACTTCCTATCTTCTATTGAGATGGCCGGTATTCTCTCGAAATTTTTTAATTTTTACATTTTCTAAACCTCTAATGGAAAAAATTTTCTTCTACTCTTTGAGATTGTAGCTGGACTTGTGGGATGTGGTCAATAGGATATCTGCACCCGTTTCAGAAATAATCTTCTGAAGGCTTAATATGGCCCTCTTGCTAAACTTTGGAAACTCATCATTTTCAAATTCCGGACGTTTCCAGCTAGTCGCGGGAACCATTACGCCGTCTATGTCCAATAATATCAACATGTTACAAAGATATGTTTTAATTTATAAATCATTCAAAATGTCAATGTCCACATTGTTCAATTGCGCATCCCAATATTATGTTTTTGAATCATTTCAGTGTCTCAATAGTCATCCTGATTGATAAGTACTTCTTTTCACTGAATTCCCAACCTTAAGATTTGATACAAACCACACAATGTAAAATTCCAGTCGCAAGCTTCATTCACTTCAACCCTGCCAAATATAAAAATGAGCTTATGTGAAAATTAAAAAGAAAAGCGACTTTTTAATTAGTACTTTAATACTCCAAAATCAACCCACTCTATCCCATGGAGGAACAATCGACCACGCTCAAGAAATTTGGAACCTTTGGAGGGGTCTTCACACCGACTTTACTGACCATATTGGGCGTCATCATGTACTTGCGCTTGGGCTGGGTGGTCGGTAATGCAGGGCTTCTGGGCGCATGGTTGATTATCATCATTTCTTTTTTGATTACCCTTTGTACCGCACTTTCCATGTCGGCCATTACGACCAACATTCGTATTGGTGCCGGAGGTGCCTATGCCATTGTATCCCAAGCCTTGGGTTTGGAGGTTGGCGGAAGTTTGGGGATTCCCAGATACATTTCCCAAGGTTTGGCGGTGACTATGTATATTTTTGGTTTTCGGGAAGGTTGGCTGGGTATTTTTCCAGACCATAACGCT
Organism: Pricia sp.; assembly: GCA_049683055.1. Classification (GTDB taxonomy): domain Bacteria; phylum Bacteroidota; class Bacteroidia; order Flavobacteriales; family Flavobacteriaceae; genus Pricia. The sequence goes on along the minus strand of JBAUIP010000261.1, from coordinate 16,226 downwards.
TTCTTGGTTGATATTACGGTCTTTGCCATACTCATTTCAATCGCGTACATCAGTGCAAATCTTGCGATTAAAACGCAATTTATCATCATGGGTATCATAGTGTTGTCGATGATTTCGATTGTGATTGCGGCCTATGAAGGCTCAATGACCATACCCACCAGAGATGCTTTAAGTTGGGGGTCTTTTAAAGGGTCTGTCGAAAATGGATTTGCCGGCAGTAATTTTTGGGTGGTTTTCGCGGTTTTCTTTCCAGCCGCTACAGGGATTATGGCCGGCGCCAATATGTCCGGTGAATTGAAGGATCCGAAACGCAGCATTCCTTCCGGAACACTTTGGGCCATCGGAATCAGTTTTTTGATTTACATGATACTCGCTTTTTGGATTGCAAGAAGTGCTACGGAGGCTGAATTGGTGAACAATTATTATATCATGGTGGAAAAAGCCTTTTTTGGACCTCTCATAATTGCAGGAATACTGGGGGCAACCTTTTCCTCGGCCCTGGCGTCTATAGTAGGATCTTCACGGATATTGTTCGCTATGGGAGAACATAAGGTACTCCCCTTCTCCGATTTCCTGGCGGGACAAAGTGCCAATGGACAGCCGAGAAATGCTATGTTGGTCACCGGGATACTCATATTCGTGACACTCCTTTTACGGAATTTGAACGCAGTTGCCCCATTGGTAACACTTTTCTTCCTGATTACCTATGCCATGATCAATATTGTGGTCATCATTGAGCAAAACCTCGGATTGATCAGTTATCGGCCCTTATTCAAAATTCACAGATGGGTGCCTTGGTTCGGACTGGTTTCATCGGTCTTTACCATGTTCATCATCAACCCAACGGTTAGTCTGATATCGATCATGGTCGTTCTGATGGTATATTGGTACTTATCACGACAAAATTTGGAAACTCCCTTTGAAGATGTGCGCTCGGGCCTGTTCGTTTCATTTGCCGAATGGGCGGCCAAACATACCTGGGGCATGAAAAAAATGCAGCAGCGTGCCTGGAAAGCCAATTTAATGGTTCCCGTTAAGGATGTAAATGGTTTGAAAGGGACTTTTGAATTTTTGAGGAATATAGCCAAGCCGAAAGGTTCCATCAAACTTTTAGGTATCGAACCATTTTCCGAATCTAGTACGCTGGCTGATGAACTAGAGGCCATTTCCGCATCGTTTCGGCAGAAAGAGGTTTTTTCATCCTCGTCGGTAATCCATACCGAGGAATTTGCAAAAGGAATCAATTACGGAAGCCAAGCGCTACAAGGTGCATTTTTTCGACCCAATATCGTTTTCTTGAATTTGCTGGATCACGATAACTATGAAAACGAATTACGGCCCGTGATGAAAGAATCTATCCGGTTGGAAATAGGAGTGCTTCTCTATTTGTCACATCCGACGGCTTTATTGGGCCAACGGAATACCATCAATGTTTGGGTAAGCGATCGAAAGACCAAATGGGATTTGGGTTGGGATATTGGAAATTTAGACCTTTCTATTCTGGTGGCCTATAAACTTAAAATGAATTGGGGCGCCCGTATAAGACTGATCACCGTTATAAATGACCCCAACGAAGAAGACCATGCCAAAGAGTTTTTGGAATTATTGATTAATCTGGCCCGCCTGCCAGAAACACTTACCGAAGTTCATATCGGAGATTTTACTAACATAATAAGTAACGCCCCTTCTGCAGATTTAAATATCTTCGGAATGGATGAGGATCTCAGATTTGAATTTGTAAAAGAAATATCGACCAAAACAAAAAGTACGTGTCTGTTCGTTAAAGATTCTGGACATGAGAGTATCTTAGCATGAAAAATGACAAGATAACGGTTCGTTATTTCATATCCACAGTAAAATCGATACGGTAATTATGTTGCTCGGTAAGTACTATCGGGCTATCCTCCAGATTTTTATCGAACAGTCGATTTAAATTATTGCCTGCAAAATCCTCAAGTTTTGGATTCACTACAATCTCGTAATTTCCTTTTTTCCAAATCCTTGACGGCGTAAAATAAAGTGTGGTACCCCATTTGTTTAGCTCCCAATCACCTGCAATAGCTTTGCCGTTTGAACCGTAAATTCCAATACTTTCCTGCGCCAGCTCATGATCTAAGGGTTCGTCGAAGTAAATGGCCAGCGCCTTATCGCTGTTGGAGTCTGGAGCATCAACCTCCCAATTTTTAACATCAGGTTTAAGCGTATCGGGAGCGATGACCGTCCATTGCTTCCGGTATGTCTTAGTTAATTCTTGACCTGCGGCGGTTTTCCACTTTTTATCTACGGTGACGGTATATGCACTGCCTTTTTTAAGAGGAAGACCTTGTTCTCGATTGGGAATCAAATCGGTCTTTATCCTCCCGGGGTCCAGCCATAGGGTCAGACGGTCATGATGCCTGTTCCATAGTTCGGTTTCCAAGGACAAAAAAATGGATTCTTCTTTACCCTCGGTTGTATTATATACTGTGATAAACTCCAAGGCATTGCCTGCGTGCTGCATGGGCTGCGAGAATTGTACATAGATTTTAAGCAGATTCTCGGGAACGGTGTCTTGCGCCGGATAAATTCCGATAATTTCCGCCGGTTTTGATAAGGTTGTAGACGGAACTGAAAACTCGACCAACTTCTGCCCTGCCTTCCTGACTTCATAGACCTGACCTGGCGTAAACGGAACCGGTGGACTGAACCGTAGTTGACCATCTTTCTTGTCCAACCTACCCAAAATCGCTGTTTCAGTCTCCCCTTTCATAAAAACACCAAGGGCGTCCGGGTTTCCGGAATAGTCCATTTGAACGCTTACTGCCTTTTCGTTTTTATAGATTACCTGAACGGGGCCAAGACTTTCCTCCTGCCGACATCCATAAAAAATCGATATGAAAACATAAAAAAAGATCAGGATAACCCCGACCTTTTTAATGCTGTACAACCGAAAATTGGATATGATCAAAGCCTTGGCAATCTTTTCTTTACATTCTTTCCGTAGACCTGCTCTTCAGTACCATATCGCCGCTCGATGTGCGTTGCAGATATACGACGTTATCGTTGCCCAAATTGTCCATCTGTAAGATGTTCACCATAGGCAGGGAAACATAATCTACTCCTTTTGCCACGGCCCATTCCTCCACAGGTTCGGTCATTGATTCTTCTGTGTTGGCAATATCCTTATGATCTATTTTCATCACCGGACGATTGGTATTGGACATTAAAAAGTACTTTTTGCCTTCCTTTTCATAGGAAATCATATCCAAGGGGGAATTTCCCGACCCTAGTTCGGCGACGGTTCTTCCCTTGGTATGCTCACCGTTTTTTAGTTCTTCCATCGGAAACAGGACTAAGGGCGTGCACGTATAACTGGCCAGCAAATAATCTTTTCCTTCCATGGTAATGACATCGAACGTCTTAATTGGAGATTGGGTTTCGTACTGCCCGTGAGCGGCGTGGTAAATTTCCAAGGACGCATAGTTCTGGGTGTCAGAAAACGGAAAGGGAATGCTTCTAAATGTGGACCCGAACTCTTTGTTGGAGAGACCGCTGACCAAAACCTTACCATCGTGGTATTTCAAATCGGATATGGCCCAAACGCGCAAGGGGCGTTCGCGACGGTCTTTGGCATCCTTCTCCACTGCATCGGGCAGGGCCATCTCTGAAAAGTTCATTTGGTCTAAAGGAACGTTCTCAAGCGTTTCTCCGTTCAATTTCATGAGTACCGGGGTACCATCCATAGTGCTTACCGCAAAATAGGGGGTTTTCGTTAAAGGATTTACCGCCATATCGTTTATTTCGATTTTATCTACCGTAGTGCCCAGGGCGGAAGCGACTTTAGTGTCAAAGGCTGTTATGTCAATCTCCGCTTGGGATGTTTCGGATTTCGCATCCCCTAAATCCACGGCATAGACGGTAGCGTTTTTCGAATCGCCCAAAAACAAGATGCCCTCCGGTCCGAAGGTCAGTTGATTGATCGAGCCGATTTCTGGATTGCCATAGGTGAAATTCGATGTCAGATCGGAATCGGATGAGGGTTGTATGGTTGCCGATAAGGTCAGAAGGACGAGGCCACACAAGGCGAGAATAGGTAGCATTTTTTTCATTTGTTCCAAGGGTTTTAGTTGACCTTCAAAGTATAAAATTCCCCTCTACGGCTGTTCAAAAACGCTTTTAATTAACTCGAATTTAACAGGTTAGACTCCATTTGTTGACATGGATTGGTTTAAATCATTCCAAAACTCTGAGCGGGGAAGAGTGAGCCTTTTGCGGGTTGAAGAGCATGCTATATCTAAAACGCTTCAGCTATGCCAAAATAAAATCCATTAGTACGTTCGCCAAAACCTATATCAAAACGAAGATTGAGGTTTTCTTCCTTATCTATAGTAAACCGAGCCCCGACCCCGTAATTGGGTTTTAGACTCTTGAACTGGAAATCAGTTACATTATTATAAACATTACCAGTGCCCAAAAAGCCTACTACGCCCCATCTGGAATTTTTGAAATTCTTTCTGTACTCGACCTGAGTAGCGAGAAGGTCGCGGTCTAAAAAACGTCCTTCTTGATAGCCGCGCATAATTTCGCTTCCACCTAGAAACGAATATTCCGAAAAAGGAAAGTCTCCACGTGAAAATTGTCCCAGGAATTGAAATGCCAAGATGTCCATATTCTTCTCGGAGACGTCCAAATAATGTCTTAGATCAAAACGGGTCAAATTAAATTTATTAGTGCCTCCCAATACCTTGTAGTATTCCCCGTGGGTAAATTCAAAATACCATCCGTCTTGCGCGTTAAGAAGGCTACTTCTACTATCGAAAAGCATGGCTGCCTCTACCCCTACCGAAGTAGAACCATCAAATCCATCAGGCCGATTTTGGGCAATCAAGCCGTCAGGCTCGAAATCTGTTTTAAAGATATGGTTGTATCGTAAACCTGCCCCAATAAACAGGTATTTATGAAACATTCGTTTAAGAAATATAGGCTCTATCAAAAACTGATAGTAGTCATATCGTTCTTCTGCACTTTTTGGTGTTTCACTTCCCAGGGCATAAGATAATCGCGGGTAATTTTGAAATGTAAGGTTTCCTTCAATGACCCACTTCTCTTGATTCGTAAACACTTCGAATCCGGAATACACAAAGAATTGATTGTTCAAGGTGTACTGCAGGGTCACCGGCATGTTGGAAACTCTTGTTTCTTCGCCACTTCCATTGAATTTAAAGAGGTATTTGGCACCTGTTCCGAAAGACAAACTGGTTTTTGGAGAATACGTAACGACAGGTGCTGCAATAAACTTTTGTTTGTAAATGGTAGAATCACGCTCTACCGCCTTTCTGTTGGGATAAATAGTGAAAAACTCTTTGAGATTATCGACAGTTTGTGCTGCCATCGAAGTGGACGAACAGCAAAGGGCAAGGACCAACCATTTTCTAATATTCAATTTAACTTGATAGTATCTCAACATTTATCATTTCTCCAAAATTGTTATCAATACTTAGCCGGATGTACGGAATTTGGCCCATGAATTAAAAGGACAAAATTAGTCAAACTAAAGGGCATACTGCAGGTTTAAGAAAATATTAATGCTATTTCAAAATGGGTAAAAACCAAGATAGGAAAAAGGTTAATTGGGGCAACTATTTTTATGTATACGATGATTTTGCCTAGACCATTTAGAGGTTTAAGCCGTTTGGCATACATTCCCTTTCGAACTTTCTTTTGTTCAATAATCCATCAAATTCATTTCGTAAGTATTTCTAGAGGAAAATTCCTACTCTTTTTTGGAATTCCGGAACTCAACAGAGGAATTATCGACAGAAATACCATAATATTCATAAAAAAGCGCGAAAAATCCAAAGGATTTACCTCATCATCACTACATCTAAATGTTAAAAATTGAAATTATTTTTATACTTAAGTTTTTGAATACCAGTATTTTGATTGATTAACAAGGTTGTAGTATCGCTTTCTCAGGTATATCACACGTCATATAACTACCTTGACCATCCATTTTAAGCGCTAACTCAATTGTTACTATTGTATGCAGCTCGTTTAAAGATGGATTTATCGTCAATTTGAAAATAATTAGTACGGCTAGTATCACCCTAAAATCATGAACAATGGAACACTTAAAGGAATTTAGAACAATAGGATTACAATTTCTCTGCAATACCCTTAAATTTTTAATGGTACTTGTGCTGTTCGTCGGAATTGGTGCTACACTCCGGGCCCAATCCCCAGATGCGGACCCAACGTTGACCAAGCTCTTCGAGGATACCTATCATACTTGGGAGCTTAAAAGAAATGACAAGGGAATCTACCGGGATTCGAAGGTTTTCGTTGGCGATGATTTTCATCCCGCTTCGATTGCGAATGTGGGTACTGGACTGATCAGTCTGTGTATTGCCGATGCCATGGGCTGGGAACCCGATGCGGCGACACTGGCCCTTACTACCCTTCAAAGTGTGAATGGGCAGACTCCCGGTTTTACACCGGACAGGAACGCCTCTGGATATTTCCGCCATTTTATCGACATGGAAACCGGGGAACAGGCCTGGGAATCGGAATACAGTACCATTGATACCGATATACTTGCCTTGGGCGCTATGTTCTGTAAGAACTATTTTTCCGGTAATGCGGAAATCGCGGCCCAAGTGGACCAGCTGTGGAACTCTATCGACTTTACCAAGGCCATAGCTAACCCTGACACGGGTCAAATCTATCTGGATATGCAGGCCAATGGCGAAGGAGGAACTCTACTGACCTCGGTATACAACGAATATATGCTGGTCGCCTGGTGCGCCATCAACGATGCCAACTTCGACACCACCGAGGCCCAGTTGCTTTGGGACAATTTCTATGCGGACCCCGAAAACCTTCCAAAGGCTACCTATGGAGGGTTCGAGGTGCTTACCGATAGCCCCGGTAATTTTGTAAGTTCCTTTATCCACCTGTTCAACTACTATTTGGTGGATTACTTTGCTTCCTCCCCGGCGTACATGACTTTTTTCGACAATGCTTACAACGCCGACAAACAGTGGTGGGCAGATACAGCGGCACCGCCCTATGCATGGGGCCATGGCGCGGGGGTCGACATAGAAGGCTATGCGGCCAACAAAATCAACGACAACCCGAACCGAACGGTATCACCACATATCATAGGCGGTTTTTTGCCTGTCAATCCGGATGGGAAAAACGACTTGTTGGACCAGTACAATAATAGCCTGGGAGTCTATAGCCTTCCGGATGATGCAAGTAGGGAAATACTTTGGAGGTATAGCCTGAACGACCCCAGTTTTGTCGCGAATTCGGTACAGGGAATCGATCTATCCACTCTTCTCTATGGTTTGGCCAGCCTCCCTGAATATCTTGGAACCGATTTTTTCGATACAAACAATGAAATAAATACCACGGCCCTTGTCTGTGATTCGAATACGCTTCCCGCAACGATACGTGCTGCCGATTTTTGTAGGATGTTCGGTGTTGAAGGAGACCCGGTAGGCTTTATCGACGCGGGTGACTTTATGGAGTACAGCCTCGATGTTCCTACTACGGGCACCTATAACGTCTCCGTTAGCTATGCAAGCCCTGAGGGCGGCCAGTTTGAATTTCGGGTCAATGGGACAGCAACAACGGTAGACCTGCCTGCCACCGGAAGTTTCGGCGATTATGGAACTGTCGATACTACCCTTGATTTAGAGCAGGGCACCCAGACTCTGAGGTTGCAAGCGATTACTGGAGGATATAATCTCGAAGCGTATTTCTTTGAACTGTCTACTGCCGATCCGATACCCGGAACCATAGTGGCATCCGATTTTGACAGGATGTTCGGTGTCATGGGCGACCCGGTAGGCTTTATCGATGCAGGCGATTGGATGGAGTATGACGTACAGGTGGCCACCACAGGCCGCTACGGGGTTTCCGTACGTTTTGCAAGTCCCGATGGCGGAGATCAGTTCGAATTTCAGGTTGATGGGGAAACAAAAACGGTCGTCGATGTTCCAGCTACAGGCGGATTCGGCGATTACGAACTACTTGATACCACGATTGAACTGGAGCGGGGCGCCCGTGTGCTTAGGGTAGAGGCCATAACCGGTGGTTACAATCTCGACCGGTACGACTTTACGCTGATTAATAGCTCTCCGATGGCAAGTGCCGGAGAAGATATAACGATTGAGGATAGGGACAACAATGGCAGTGAGGAAGTGACCCTTGATGGCTCATTGAGTACAGACCCTGATGGAACCCTAGTTTCGTATAACTGGGCAATAGCCGGTCAGGATTCAGTAACCGGTGCTACGCCAACAGTTTCATTACCTATTGGCACGCACACCGCTACTCTCACGGTTACCGATGATGCCGGTGGAACGGCAATCGACGAAGTAATCGTAACAGTTTCTGATGCAGTACCTATCACCTTTCCCGGCACAATATCCGCAGCCAATTGGAACAGAATGTTCGGCGTAGAAGGCGACCCGGTGGGATTTATCGATGCCGGTGATTGGATGGAATACGATATTGTGGTTCCGGAAACAGGGATTTACAGCTTGTCCGTAAGTTATGCCAGTCCCGATGGCGGCCAGTTCGAATTTCAGGTTGATGGGGCAACAAAGGCGGTAGTCGATCTTACGGCCACCGGCGGATATGGAGACTATCAAGACCTCAATACGACGATTGAATTGGAACAGGGTAATCAAGTGCTTCGACTAGAAGCCATAACCGCTGGGTACAACCTCGAAGGATATAGCTTTAGATTGATGCCTCCCGTTGCCCCGGTACCAGGAATTATTGTTGCCGCGGAATGGCAAAGAATGTCCGGCGTAGATGGTAATCCAGTAGGATTTATCGATGCCGGTGATTGGATGGAATACGATATAGAGGTATCCGAAGGCGGACTTTACGACGTGTCCGTGCTTTTCGCGAGTCCCGATGGTGGCGACCAGTTCGAATTTCGGGTCGATGGGGAGACAAAAACGGTCGTCGATGTTCCGGCCACCGGTGGGTTCGCTGACTACGAAAATCTTGATACTACGATTGAATTGGAGCAAGGTTTCCAAGTGCTTAGGGTTCAGGCCATAACCGGCGGTTATAATCTCGATACCTTCAGTTTTGTCAAAAGACCGGTTCTTGAAACGACCGTGTTGAGCTTCAGTGATTTTGAGGATGGCTTCGGCATTTGGACCGATGGCGGAAAGGATTGCGCCTTGAAAAAAGGGAAAAAATACGCACATCAAGGGAAAGCCTCTATCCGAATCAGGGATGACAGCGGAATTGAATCATCCTTCTATCACACCCAAGGTGTCAACTTAACGCCGTATGAATCGCTGAAAGTGGAGTTTTGGTACAAGGCGAAAAAGATGCCTTATGGAAAAGGTTTTGTAGTCGAGTACTACGACGGATCGGTTTGGCAAGAGGTCGCGGATTTTAAAGCAGGGAGAGATTTTTACAATGAGGTATTTTATACCGGTGAAGTCGTCGTGGACAAAACGGATTACGATTTTCCCTTAGATGCGAAACTGCGCTTTAGAAGCAAAGGATTGAAAAACAAGAGTCAAATTTTTGTGGATGAAGTCAAAATCTCGGCCCAAGGATATTCCTTGCCATCCACATCGAAAACCATTGATTCTGAAGCAAAAACACCGGAATTGATAGTGGATATCGAAGCGAAAGCGGACACAACGAACGGGAAAAGCTATGACATGGTACTATATCCCAATTCCGTGGCGAGAGGAAGCTCCTTCAGAGTACGACTCACAGATGAATCCGAAAATGGCGAGGAAAATTTCCTCATCGAGGTCTACAGCTTAACGGGACAAAGAATATTTCAAGAAAATGTTCAGGGTAACGATGTAGAAATATCGATGCAAAATCTTTCGAAAGGCCTCTATTTTGTCAGGAGCACCTACCAAGGGAAAACCGTGACAAAAAGATTGATTGTCGAATAGCGTAAGGTTAAATTTCCGATGGATTATAAACGAACGAACCGCGACAATTATGTCGCGGTTCGTTCTTCTTTTGATATGGAGCTTCAAATTTTTGCTATTCCTTCACCACTTTAAAGGTTTCTTGCGAACCGTTCTGAAACACCTTTACTACGTAGACGCCATCAGGATAAGCGGAAAGGTCGAGTACGGGTTCTTCACTATCCGTCGTCAAGGTGGTTAGCACGCGACCGGAAAAATCCGTCACCATAAGCTCTTTTGCTCCTGCCGGTATGCCCGTCATTCGGAAACTTCCGGTCGTCGGATTGGGATGTACATAGCCCAACGCAACACTTTCGCCCTCCGGAAGGCTGGCCCTCAAACTTACGCTCACCCGAGACTTATTGGTATTGCCGGCATCAAACAGGGAAGAAACTTGCTGCCCGGTAAGTGCGCGACTGTATAGACGTACATCATCGATGCCTCCTTCAAAGTATTCATCGCTCCACCCTGACCATCCGATCCAAGCGTCGCTTCGGTCGTTCAAAGTGCCGGAAAGTGATTCATTGTGTACGTTTCTACCGTCAATATACCAGCGCATGGCACGACCATCAAAAGTACAGGTAACCAATTGCCAAACGTTGCTTCGGATGCTTCCTTGACTGACCAGTTTTCGACCGTTTTCATTGGTATCGACCGCAAACGCAAGCTGGCCCCTGTTGACGAACATCATAAAGCCGCTGGCCGTGGTACTGCCGACGATACCTTGATATCCTCCATTGGCATTGCTAGGGCGTATCCAGGCGGAAACGGAAAACCCTGATCGTAGATTGCCATCGATATCGGGCAAATTAATCCGATCGTTAGTTCCATCGAAAGCCAGGGCACCTCCCTGAACTCCGGCCGTTTTATTACTATTGAAAGTCAGGCCATTCTCTAGCCTGCCGTCGCGGCCTTGACCGCTGACGTCGTTTGCATTGGTTCCACTGGACTCGTCCAATGGCCAATGTCCGACCAAGCCATCCTCTGTGGGAGTTCCGGTATCCGGAGCATCGTCAGTCTCGTCGTCGGATGCATCCCCCAAAATCTCTATCGCATTGATAATGGGATGCCGCTCCCCGCCAACAGCGTCCAAAGATGAAAAATCAATGTTCAATTGGCCATCAGAGACAGTAACTTGGTGTTCCTTGACCAACCGGGTCTGTGCCCCTACTTCAGCGAAAACATCCAGATTGTTTTCGGCCAAACTGTTTTCTATGCGCACATCGAAAACACGGTTTCCAGCACCGCCGCTACCACCGTTGGTGGCACCGAACCATAGTTCGGCAAAATGTAAGCGAACGGTATAGTCCCCGTTATCCAACGGGATATCGTAGCCCATGACTTGTGAGGTACTGTACCTGAAGGTCTTGTAAGGATCGGAGAGACCGGTCTGGGGCCTGTCCAAAGTTCTTCCTGTATCGGAATAATTGTCTGCCGAGTAGGTATCCCCATTATAGGATACTTGTCCGCCCCCAGCATTGATCCGAAGTACGAACTCGCTACCGGACTTGTTTCCACCCTCTTCAACGGTATCCTCATCCTCCTCACTTTCGTCCTCTTCAACAGTATCTTCTTCTTCCTCATTGTCATCCTCGACCGCTCCTTCCGCGCGAATGCGATAGGCCCAGTTTTTCGTTCTGTCATTATTCGGCAAGGCAGGCGGAGCCAACCGACCGCTGTTTGAAGTCGACACTTCGCCCGCACGAATCCATCCTCCGTTGGTTACATCCCACCATTCAAAAAGATAGGATTCCGAAGGTTGAAGATTGGTCAGCTGGGGAAGTGCATCGGGATTTCGATTGGATGTTCCGGTAAAAAACCCTAGGGCAAAGGACTTGTCATCCGAAATGGACAAAGTATGTACGAAGTTGTCACTATCACTTAGGTTTGTATCCGCCGCGGGTTCCAGTCGCTTATAATCGTGGCCGGAATCCAGTATAAAACGCTTTAAATGGCCCATAGCTTGGGACTCAAAAGAGCGCAGGGCATTTCTCTGGGGATCATTTTCAGGTACGATGGTACCTCCATCCGCTTGGCTTCTTCCGGTGGATGCTGCTGCCCCCGCATAGTAGGCATCTCCCCAAGCGTGACCTGCCAGGCCGCCGCTCAAGACGGAGCCGTACATCTGCATCTGTGCCATTCGGGTATCGTCAAGACCTGGGTTGATCTCGTTGCCGGAATGCAAGCCCCAACCAGGATAGAACGGCTCTAGATTCAAGGCAGGTTTGGCGGTTCGGCTACGATAGATATCCCGCAGCCATCGATGCATGTCCTCGTCCCGTTCGGCATTACTGACGTTTTGTATGTCGAGCGCACTGGGGATGTCCTTATCCCAATTATTTAAGGAGGTGTTGTAGGACATGGCCGTTCTGGGTTGTCCGTAGGGCATTCTATGGCTACCGATTTTCTCACGTAGTTCACTATTGGCGTTCCGTACCAGTTCCCGCCAAGCAGGATAGACATTGCCGGAATTGGTATCGTGGTGCACCCAATTAAAAATCATGTTGTAGCACCCGTAGCGCGCCCACAGATAACGGATATAATTGTAAAACGCATTTTTTTCATCCTGCGCGCGAAATGGCCAGCGCTCGTGACGGCGTACGGATTCGAACAAGGTCACGAAACCTTGATCGGACAAATACTGCATTCGCTCGTCGACGGATTGCCAGTACTCCGGGTCAATTCTTCGGTAGTCTACTTCCAGATTGGCATCGGTCACGGGCACTCCCCTCCTTTTCATCTCGAAGGGAGTCGCTCCGGTGGGAGAGGTTTTCTTTCCCCAGGTTTCGCTGGACCAAAGTCCCGCTTCCCTTCCTGGGCGGTCCAGATTTCTTCCGGGCTGCGCCAAATAGGTATCATCCGGAAAACTGGCGATAACGTTCAGGCCGTTAAAACCTTGGTTTTTCCTTGCCGAAATATAATCCTTGAAAGATATTCCGGAAATACTGTTGGCCTGTTCAAAGCCGAATACGGCGGTGAGCGACGACCAAGAGGTATCCGCAGTATAAAAGAAAGGGGTACCATCGGCGTACTCCAGCGTCCGGTTGTCCGAGGCGACCCGAACGAACCCGCGGTTATTGGGGTTACGGCTTGTATCGGCAGGAACTGCGGTAAACGACCCGCCTTTCCCGATAAAGCCATTGTCGGAGTTTTCAACGGTTTCATTGATAACGTTCCATGTCCAATTTCCAGCCGAAGTGGCAACCAAACGGGCGCGGAAGACATTGCCACCGTCCCAGAAAACTGGAATACGGTAGGTCTCGCTTCCTGCTCTGGATTTTTTCAACTCAATCCAAACATCGACATCTAGGTAAGGATTTTCGTACCGTTCTTGGCCGGTGAATTCCACTTCGACCACTTCCATGACGGAGTAGCTATTTTCTTGGGCAAATAGGCTGCTAATCGATAAGTTGAGGAGGATGAAGGTTAAAAATAGTTGGTAAGATTTAATTTTTAAATTACATAGTAGGGTCTTCATAAATTCTCGGGGGTTTTTTAAGTTTATTTAAGATTACATTTAGAATTACGGCAAAAATAGGTAGTTTGGATTGCAACACAATTATAATTTGTAGACTTTTTCCTACACTATTGTAATACAACGTATGATTTAACCTTTTATTTTCTTAAACTTTTAAACCAAATTTCCCTTATTTTTGGGGCATTGAACTAAATCCGACCATCTATAAATAATATTGATTATGAATAAAAAATATATCATTTTATCAGCAATTTTAGTCTTTTGCAGCCATGACATGTACCTTAAAATGGATACCTACTTCTTGGAACCGGACCAACAGGTAAAAATTCAGTTGTATAATGGAACCTTCGAAAAGAGCGAAAATGTCATTGACCGTAACCGGATGCTGGAAGCCAGTTTGACCGGCAATGGTAAGAGCTATGAGGTGACCGAAGATCAATGGAGCGAAAAGGATAGCGTTACCATCCTAAGTTTTCAGACTGGGGATGCGGGCACTTGGGTGGCGGGAGTATCTACCAAACCGCGCACCATTGAGATGAAAGCAGAGGATTTCAACAACTACTTGGAGCATGACGGTGTGGTGGATATGTTAGAGCAACGTAAGGAAAATGATGTATTGCAAGAGGATGCCGTTGAAGAATATTCCAAACACGTAAAGGCCATTTTTCAGGTGGGCGATGAAACCAGTGACGATTGGGGTACGACACTGGGATATCCTATCGAGTTCGTTCCCCTTAGCAATCCCTACGAAACGAATACGGGGGATGAATTACAGGTAAAATTATTATTCGAAGGACAGCCTTTGGTCAATCAATTGGTATATGCCGATTACAAGGCGACAGAACATGGGCATACCCACGATGGCAGTGAGGAACACGGGCATGCTCACAGTGCCGATGCAGAGACCAATTCCCACAGCCACGATGGCAATGAAGAGCACGGGCATACTCACGAAAAGGCCGATGCGGAGAACCACTCCCACAGCCATACCGCGGATGAAAAGCACGAGCATTCCCATGAAAAAGCATCTGTAGAGAACCAAACCCACAGCCATGCCAATGACGAACAAAACGGGCATTCCCACAGCCACGATGGTAGTGAAAAACACGAGCACGAAAACGGTCACCAGAACGAAGCGCAAGAGAACGCTGCCAAAAACCACCAGCACACTTCCGGCCAGCAACTAAGAACCGACCAAAACGGTATTCTCAACTTAAAGCTTACCGCCGACGGAATCTGGTACCTTCGGACCATTCACCTGACCACTTCCGAAGAGGCCGGTCTCACCCACGAATCCAATTGGGCGACCCTGACATTTGAGGTGACCCACGACCACGAACACGGCGAAGGTGCCGATGGTCATACCCATGCCGAAGAAGACGGATTTCCATCCTATATTTTTTGGATCGGAAGCCTAATCGTTCTCGGAGGATTGTTCTTTTGGTTCAGTAGAAAGAATAAGGCATGAAGTCCAGTCTACGCATCGTTTTTACCTCCTTGTTGCTTCTCTCCCCTATTATTATGATGGCGCATGGGGTAAGCTCCGCGGACCAGGCCATTCTTGACAACGGCGGATTGTGGTCCTATATCTACGTGGGCGCCAAGCACATGGTCACCGGTTACGATCACCTACTTTTTCTAGCGGGTGTTATTTTTTACCTTCAGGGGTTCAAAGATATCCTCCGGTTCATAACGGTGTTCACCCTTGGGCACAGTATCACCCTTATCGGTGCCACTTATCTGGGCATCAAGGCCGATGAACATCTTATTGATGCGGTCATAGCCCTTAGCGTTCTTTATAAGGGATTTGAAAACATCGGTGGGTTCGAAAAGTATTTTAAGTCCAAATCGCCCAACCTGCTTCTGATGGTGTTCCTGTTCGGCCTGATTCACGGATTCGGACTTTCCACCCGCCTTCAGTCCTTCGAAATTGGAAAAGAGGATTTTCTATCCAAAATCGTCTGCTTCAACGTAGGGGTGGAACTGGGCCAGATACTCGCCCTCATTCCAATCGTCTTTTTGATTACCCAGTGGCAGGGCAAGAAAGGCTATGATGCCTTCTATAAGGCGGCCAATTACTATCTTATCATTGCGGGGGTCGCTTTATTTCTCTATCAGATGTACGGTTATTTTGAGGGCCAATAGCTCTTTAAGGATATTCCAATAAAAAACTCGCATCAGACCGTTAAGCCTGATGCAAGTTCTCTATTAATCTCAACCAGATGGAAGATTATTTGTAATATTCCATCAACTGGATTTAGTTTTTACTCGATACAAATCCGATAGGTTTGAGAAGCACTTCCCTACTAGCGATGTTGAGGCCGGGATTGTCAATGGTTCCCTCGTCGCCCAGTTCACTAATGTCAACTCCTGGAGTGCCCTTGGGCAAATCATAGGATTCCCCTTTGGATGACGAGCCGTAACCCAAATCCCTCATCGAACCGGCCGTGATACGGCTCAACGGGTTCTCGCCCAAATTGAGGAAGCCGGTCATCAGCTCATTGTTCAGGGTCGATTCACGCCAGTGGCTCAAAGCGGTCCCGGGGCCTCCCATGTTTTCGATCGGAAGCTCGTCCTCTCCACCTTCGGCATTCCAGAAAACATTTGCCTTTCGTCCGGTAAAATAAGGATTGCTAACTGGCCCTTCCCTCAGTGTTCGGTCAAAACCGAAAGGAGCTACATTCCAAAGCGTTCCAACACCTAAAACGTGTCCCATCTCGTGTACGATTACTTCTTCGAACAAATCGATTTCCTCCAAAAATGCTAGGTCGGCATCATCGAAAAACATCACTCCGGATATCGTC